>DASXOI010000289.1:0-2231 GCA_036494375.1 Candidatus Udaeobacter sp. | reverse complement strand
CGAATGCATCGCGCAGGTCATAGTCGTTTGCGGCATGCGCGCGATCTTGTACAAAGCGGCAGCTATTGTGGGACGCGTTGCTTGCGGTCTGGCTATAGTCGCTGCCAAGAATCTCGCAAAAGAGTCGCCAAAGACCGATTGCGCATACCCTCCCCGGGTATATGATATTTTCACTCGTGGCTCATACCATTGGAGGCAAGAAGAAGCTCATCAACCGGGTGCGAAGGCTCCAGGGGCAGATTGATGCTGTCGAAAAAGCCATCCACGAGGAACAGGATTGCGGAAAGGTACTGCAGCTCATCGTGGCTGCCCGCGGCGCGCTCAACAGCCTGATGGCCGAGATCCTCGAAGGCCATATTCGTTTTCACATCGTCAATCCTGACGGAAAGCCGAAATCAAAACACGCTGGCGCCGCGCGGGAGCTGATCGCCGTGGTGCGGAGCTATCTCAAATAACAGGACGCTTAAAACCATGAACATCGAGGCAGCACTCGAACGGAAAGCAGCTGACGGCCACATTACCGACGATCATAATGACCGCGATGATGACCATGATCAGGGTCGCGAGCACTCAGTTACGGCGGGTGAATATGTCCGCCTCGGGCTGATGGCGCTCGTCATCGTGGCCAGCCTGACCGGGTGGTGGCGGCATTGGATGTTGCGCGACTGGCTTGCATGTACGGCCACACTTGTCGGTGGATTCCCCATTGTTAAAGAGGCGTGGGAGAACCTGCGCAAGCGTCGCATGACGATGGAGCTTTCCATGACCATTGCGCTCATCGCCGCCCTTTGCATTGGGCAGTTTCTCACCGCGCTCGTCATCGCGTTTTTCGTGCTCTTCGCCGAGATGGTCGAAGGTTACACAGTTGGCAGTGGGCGGCATGCGATCCAAACCTTGATCGACGCCCTGCCGCGTCAGGTGAGAGTGCGGCGCGGTGGCGAGGAACGTGAGTTGGGTACAAACGAAGTTGTCGCCGGGGAGACCATCATCATTCGGCCTGGCGAACGCATTCCGGCCGATGGCGTGGTGATCAAGGGCCACAGTTTCGTGGATCAATCCTCGATTACCGGCGAGTCGTTGCCGGTTGAGAAAGTCGAACAGAGCAAGGTATCCGCCGGCACGATCAACAAGGATGGCGTGCTCGAAGTGCGCATCGAGAAAATTGGACGCGATACCACCTTTGGCAAAATCATCGAAATCGTCGAGCAGGCAGAAAAGTCTCGCGCGCCTGTGCAACGGATCGCCGATCGGCTCGCGGCGGGATTGGTCTACTTCGCGTTCGGCGCAGCGGCGTTCACTCTTATCGTCACGCGCAATTTCACTTCGACTATCGCGGTGATCATCGTCGCTGGCGCGTGCGGAGTAGCGGCCGGTACGCCGCTCGCCATCCTCGCGGGAATTGGAAGCGCCGCGCGTCGCGGCATCATCACGAAGGGTGGGCTTTACCTCGAGCAGCTCAGCCGCATCGACACTATCGTTTTGGACAAAACCGGCACGCTCACGCTCGGAATTCCCGAAGTGGCCGCCGTGCGATCAATCAATGACGCGACAGAGAATGACGTGCTCCAGACCGCTGCCATCGCCGAACAACATTCCGAACACCCGCTCGGACAAGCGATCGTGCGTTGCGCCTACGAGCGCAAGTTGCCGCTGCACGAGTATTCGCAACTGCGTTACTCGCCGGGCAAAGGGATCGTTTGCGAGGAATCGAGCACACGCATCTTCGTCGGAACCCGCGCTCTCTTTGAAGAGCATGGCGTGCCGGTTCCGGCAGACGCACTTTCCGAAGTTGACGGTGGTAACGGTGCGGGCAAAACCGTCGTGCTGGTCGGACGCGACCGTCGCGTTCTCGGGACCGTAACGTTGGCTGACCAGCTTCGCGCCGAAGCGAAGGAAGCTGTGAACGATCTACAAACGCAAGGTTATCGCGTCATCTTGCTAACCGGCGACAGCTCCGACACGGCGAAAACGATCGGTCGCGAACTGGGCGTCGATGAATCGGTCGGCGATCTTTTGCCCGATCAGAAAGTGGAAAAAATTCGCGCGCTGCTGCACGCGGGTCGGAAAGTGGCGATGGTCGGCGATGGCGTGAACGATGCGCCCGCACTGGCTGAAGCCACGGTGGGTGTCGCGATGGGACAGGGCAGCGATGTCGCGCTGGAAACCGCCGACGTTACGCTTATGACCAGTGATCTTTCGCGTCTCGTGGAAGTGCTCGCGATCAGCAAGCG
>DASXOI010000288.1:0-1818 GCA_036494375.1 Candidatus Udaeobacter sp. | reverse complement strand
TGGGCGCCGACTGGTCATGCCGCTGCCCCGACTGCGGGTTCGATGTTGCTGGCAGGAATTGTGATGAAACTCGGCTCTTACGCTGCTCTACGCGTCGCGATGAATCTTTTTCCGCTGGGATTTCAGATGTGGAGCAAATGGATCGCTGTGCTGGCTGTAATCGGAATCGTGTATGCCGCGGCAGTGGCGCTTCGGCAACGCGATCTCAAATTTGTAATCGGTTATTCGAGCGTTAGCCACATGGGCTTTGTGCTACTCGGTTTTGCCACGGCAAATGCGCTCGGGGTTTCCGGAGCGGTGCTACAAATGTTTTCGCACGGCGTGATCGCGGCCCTCTTGTTCGCCGTGGCCGGACGCATGATCTATCGGCGCACGCACACGCGCGAACTCGACACGCTTTCTGGAATGAATCTGAGCCACGCAATTCCCTTCGCGGCGTTCACTTTCGTTGTCGCCGCGGCTGCATCAATGGGTATCCCCGGTTTCAGTGGGTTCGCAGCCGAGATCACGATCCTGATTGGCGCATGGAAAACTTATCCGATTGCGGTTTGGATCGCGGGTGTTGGGATAGTTCTCGTGGCTGCGTTCACATTGCGCGCGCTAAAACTTTCGTTCTTCGGTGAGAAGCATGTCCCAGCCGAAGTTACAACGGGCGCAACATTAAGCCGGGAAGTTTCCAATCCGATCACGATCCCAGAGAAAATTGGTGCCTGCATTCTGATGCTCACCACAATTGCCGTCGGTGTTTATCCGAAACTGTTGTTGGATCGTATTATGCCCGCTGTCGAAACCATGAGGTTTTTGAAGTGAAACCTTCGTCTGACCGCATCTGTCTGGGGAGTGCACGCGCCTCGCGTGCTGGCGATCGCGGTCTCGCGATCGCGAACTTTTCAAGCGACACTCGCTGTGGGGGCGAAGAGGATTTCGGCGAGGGCGGCGAAATTAGCACGCGAGGCGCGGGCGCTCCCCAGAACTTCCGTTTCGCCGCGCGCGGCACAAGATCAACATGAGTTACCTCGATCTTCTTCGACTTGCATCGCCTGAAGCGGTCGTGGTCCTAACGGCTCTGGTTGTGCTTTCGGTGAGTCTCGTTGTGAAACGCGCAGCGGCGGCGTGCGCATTTGTTGCAGCGCTGGGACTTGTGATTGCAATCGTAGCGGTCCTGTTTTTGCCACGCAATGAGATGCTGTTTGGGGGAATGCTGGTGATCTCGCCGCTGACGTCACTGTTCAAAATCATTTGCCTCGCGCTCGCATTTTTCACGATCCTGCTGACGCAGGCGGAGAAGGCGCCGCGCCATCCCGGCGAATATCTGGCACTGGTTCTTCTGGCAACGGTCGGCCTGATGCTACTCGTCGGGAGTGAAGAACTGCTGATGATTTTCATCGGCCTCGAGTTGCTCGGACTATCGCTTTACGTCTTGGCCGCATTCGATAAAACCGACATGCGCTCAGCCGAAGCCGGTCTGAAATATTTTCTGTTCGGCAGCACATCGAGCGCGTTCACACTCTTCGGGATCAGTCTGATCTATGGCATGACGGGAACAACCGCTCTCGCAGCGATCTCGGCAAAATTGGCGACCATATCCGTGCAGCCTCTGCTTGCCGTTGGAATCGTCATGACGCTCGTCGGCTTCGCATTCAAAATCGCTGCTGCGCCATTCCATCTGTGGGCACCCGACGCGTATCAAGGCGCGCCTGTTCCGAGCGCGGCGTTCATTGCTTCAGGTTCGAAGGTTGCGTCGTTTGTTGTGCTGGGAAAAATCGTGCTTGTTGGGTTCGGGCCGGTGCATGGCAACGCCGGATGGCACGCGATGGT
>DASXOI010000287.1:0-8137 GCA_036494375.1 Candidatus Udaeobacter sp. | reverse complement strand
ACGTTTAACACGGCTGGTAGTTATTCCTACATCTGCTTTGCACACTGTTTTCTTGGCATGGCTGGCGTGGTCAATGTCACGGGTAGCTGCGGACAGTCGGGCTGGTCTGCCGGTCCGGACATGCCTACGCCATTAGTTAGAACGGTTGGGGTTTATTTCCAACCTAACGGCGATTTTTATACTGTAGGCGGTCGCACTTCGGACGTGGCAGGGTCTGACTTCCAGCACGTCCTTCAGTTCACGCCCGGTTCCAACAGCTGGACGCAGAGACCTTCGACGTTGCCCGACAACCAGATGAACAACATGGCTTGTGGCGTATTAACCGTCTCAGGAACGCCTTCTATTTATTGTGTGGGCGGTTCTGCTGCCGGGGCGGCCACAGCCACCGGCCGCGTATTCTCCTATAATCCGGTGAGCGACAGTACGACCACCTTGACTGGAGACGATTGGCCGGGCGCCATGGGAACGATTCTACCAGGTGGATTTACGATAGCTAACAACAAGCTCTACATCCTGGGCGGGTTCAATATCAATGTAGCGTCCATCAACCAGATCTGGGAGTTTGATCCCAACGCTGCCGTAGGGGCGAAATGGACACAAAAGACAAACACGCGAGTGGGGATCATGTATGCGCCCACCTGCACCATTAACGGAATTATCTATGTGGGAGGCGCGTCGGACTGGGATACAGTTGGTGCCACAGTGATTGACACCACTAACTCATTCAGCTTCAATCCGCTCGCCAACAGCATTGCCACGATTGCGGCGATACCGCGACCCACTGGAGAAACCAGAGCGCTTAACTTCAACGGCAGGATGTATGTGATGGGTGGCGGCCGAGTGGCGCCCAATCCTTCCAACGAAGTGAACATCTACGATCCGGCCACGAACGCTTGGAGCACAGGCTTGCCCTTCAACAATGCGCGGCGCAACTTCCCGACCGATACTGACGCCACTACACACATCTGGCTATCAGGCGGCTACGATGTTGACGGCGCTACACCGCTGGCGTCGATGGAAATTTTCTGCGAAGGCGGTGGAACGCCGACGCCAACTCCGACTGTGACTGCAACCGCTACCGCTACCGCTACCGCAAGCGCAACCGCTACTGCGACTGCAACCGCAACCGCAACCGCAACAGCGACTGCGAGTGCAACAGCAACCGCAACCGCAACAGCGACCGCCACGGCCACAGCGTCTCCAAGTGCGACGGGTACTACCACAGCGTCTCCGACGGCGAGCGTCACGGCCACGGCATCGCCAACGGCGACACTTCCACCAGGAGTTCGCCTCACACCAACACCGCGTCCTCGGCCGACACCAGCGCCTCGTCCATAACGTCGCAGGTTGCCCGAGACCTAAGGTTGTGTCGCCGACTCGCGCGCTGTGATTTTACGACCGACGGAGCAGTGCTGTCGGCGCAGTGCCAAACCACGTTGTATGTCGAGTCGAATCGCTTCCCCTGCGACTCACACCTCGTTAGTAACATGTGTGTTATCTTTCTTTGCGACTATTGTAGATTCTGCTTGTCTTATTCGGAGGCGTCGGCGCAAGATCGCGTCTACTGAATCGCAGAGCGTCAGTTGCGCTTCGTACAACACATGCGTAACCCTGGCGCGCGGATAAGGACAAATAGTATGAAAGTATCCAGTGCATTGCGGTTGATTTTGTGGGCGGCAGCGATTTTTGCGGTTGGGTTCTTGGTCCGGGCTGAATCCGGAGAAAAACGGGTTAGCATGCCCGGCAGTAAGGGCGCGGCGCCTCTGCGAATTGTTGATCAAAACGGTTGGCTGGTGAAGAGCGGCGCTCCATCGGCAACCAGCCGGATTGTTGATGTGACGGTCGGGTCTGATCTCGCGTTTCACCCCGACTCAGTCACCGTCTTTACTGGCGACACCGTGCGATGGACATGGATTGGCAGCGGCCACAGCGTCACGAGTGGCAACCCGTGCAATGTCAATGGACAGTTTTGTTCCCCTGATGACATGAACTGCAATCAGGGTATCCTCTCGGGCACAGGGACGGTCTACGAGCACACTTTTGCTCAGGCCGGCACTTACAATTACTTCTGCTCCGCGCACTGCGCGTTTGGCATGACCGGCGTCGTCAATGTTATCTCGGGTACCGATGCCATTCTTTACGGCTCTACCGGTGGCGACAATTCCGGCAGCGGCGGCCGCCTGTGGCTGATTGACCTCACAACACAGAACGCAAGCGTGATCGGGGACACCGGTTTTAGTCGCTTGGGCGGCATCGCGTTCGATAGCAAAGGTATCCTTTACGGTCTTGCCGGAGGCAGTGCTAATCCCGGTGTTTTGTTGACCATCGACCCAACGAACGGTCAGGCGAAGGACATCGGAACGCTCTCTGATCCCGATACGCATGTTGACGGGATCCGGTTCAACTCGCAGGATGTCCTCTACGGAAGCGCTTACAATGACATTGACGCAGTCGGCGTGCTTGTGACGATCAATCCTGTGAGCGGAGATATCCTCAGCTCGCTTCCGCTGATGGGCTCCGGGAATTCATTCTGTGCCGGGATCGCTTTCGATTCCAAGGACGTCTTATATGCTT
Organism: Candidatus Udaeobacter sp.; assembly: GCA_036494375.1. Classification (GTDB taxonomy): domain Bacteria; phylum Verrucomicrobiota; class Verrucomicrobiia; order Chthoniobacterales; family UBA10450; genus Udaeobacter. The sequence goes on along the minus strand of DASXOI010000287.1, from coordinate 5,563 downwards.
CCCGCGGGAATTCTTCCAAACGCGCAGAAGATCTCGACCGAATTGATCAAGTCACGGGTGTGATGACACCAATTGGACCTATGGAAGCCGTCATCTCTGATATTGCGTTCGCTCCGGATGGTATCCTCTATGGCAGCTCGCCTACCGGCGAGCTGTACACAATCGATCCCGATACCGGAGCTAAGACGCTGTTGTTCAACACGAATATTCCAAATTTGGCTGGTCTGGCCGCCGCGCCGGCAGGTCCGACGCCGAGTCCTACAGCTACGGCGACAGCGACCGCTACTGCAACGGCGACTGCTACTGCGACCGCAACGGCTACAGCAACTGCAACAGCAACAGCAACAGCAACAGCAACAGCCGTCGCCTCAGCGTCTCCAACGGCGACGGGCACTGCCACGGCCTCTCCGACGGCGACCGCGACTGCCACACCATCTCCAAGTGCGACCTGTAGTTGCACGCCCGGTCGAACTACCCCAATGCCTCGGCCTCGCCCGACGCCAGTGCCTCGTCCATAACGCCCTGGTCGCTTCGCTGCCCGTCACGCCGAAAGCTCCCGCGAAGGTCGGTGCGAAGCGCACGGCTGGCCAATTGTGATCGTGGTTGAGGCGTGCCTCACAGAGACGCGGCTACAGCGGCATTCTATTGATGGCTCGACCAGCGCTGCATTGCGACAGAACGGTAAGGTTGAGATTCCCGTCGGCTCATTAAATCAAAAAGAGCCGCCAGCGACGGTGCGTCCGATTCTTTTTTGCAAGCCAGCTGTTTATGGAGAACCGAATTCTGAGATTGTGCGCTTTAAGCGCACTTACGGCGTTATGCGTGAGCATGAATCTGTCTCCCGTGACAGCACAGCAGCCGCAACAAACTCGCGCGGAAATTATAACGACCTTTGCGCCCCTTGTGGAAAAGGTGGCGCCGAGTGTTGTGACCGTCTTTACCACACAGACGGTCTCACGGGGACAGCCGGCATTTTCGTTTTCCGATGATGCGTTGCGCCAGTTTTTTGGCGGGCGCGCTCCGCAAAGACAAGGCAAACAGACGCTGCAAGGTCTCGGCTCGGGTGTAATTGTCAGCCCGGACGGATACATTCTCACAGCCAATCACGTTGTTTCAGGCGCGGACGAAATAATGATCGGGCTTGGCAACGATCTCCGCAGATTCAAAGCAAAAAAAGTCGGCACTGATCCTGGCACCGACGTCGCGCTGTTAAAAATTGACGACAATAATTTGCCCTCGGTCAGCTTTGCCGATAGCGACAAAGCGCGAGCAGGCGACATTGTACTGGCAATCGGCAATCCATTCGGCCTGCGGCAAACAGTCACGATGGGGATCATCAGCGCGGTGGGCCGCGGCGGAATGGGAATTGTCGATTACGAGAATTTTATCCAGACCGACGCCGCTATTAACATGGGCAACTCCGGCGGCGCGCTTGTTGATATAGAGGGCAGACTGCTCGGCATTAACAGCGCGATCTTCACCCGCAGCGGCGGGAATCAAGGGATTGGCTTCGCTATTCCGTCGAATCTAGCGCGTGAGGTGATGCAAAGCTTGCGTGACAAAGGGCGCGTCGTGCGCGGGTACATCGGCACATCGGTGCAAACCCTCACTCCGGAAATAGCGGCCGCGATGAAGCTCAAAGAGCAACAGACCGGCGCGCTTGTCGGCGAGGTTGAACCAAACGCTCCCGCGGCAAAAGCGGGAATTAAAACCGGCGATGTAATCACGGCGGTGAACGGGAAAAAAGTTAATGACCCGCGCGAGTTGCGCTTAATGATCGGCTCGATGGCGCCCGGGACGAAGGCGCAAATGGAGATCATTCGCGAAGGTCAGACTAAAACTTTCGACGTCGAGCTTGCCGAGATGCCTCCGAGCGCTGCTAAAGAGGACACCGAGACCTCGTCTGAAGAACCCGCGCAGCCGGAAAAAACAACTGTGTTCGGCGGGGTGGGGGTAACGAACATCACGGAAGATATCCGCGCCGCGCTTAATCTTCCAAAGGAGGTTCAAGGTGCGGTGATTGCCGACATCGATACCGAGTCGCCGGCTGCGAAAGCAGGTCTTCGCGAAGGCGACGTGATTCAGGAAGTGAACAAACGGCCCGTCAAAAATGCGAAAGAGCTGGTTGCGATCAGCAAGAAATTAAATCCTAACGAGAAAATTCTGATGCGCGTTTACAGCCAGGGCCGCAGCGGTTACGTCGCGCTGGAAGCGAAATAGTGAAGGAGCGGCGGTCTCCAGTCCGCCGCCAGGGCGATCTGGAGATCGCCCCTCCTTGAATGTGACGCTGGCAAGATTCTGCGTCACACTCAAATATCCAGAAGCACTCGCGCCTTCCAGCCGCCTTTCGTTGCCTCGACAGAAAAATCGTGAAGCGTCACCGCTTTGACGTCTGCGCGTTGATGATGCCGTTCCGCATCGAGCAGTTCGCCCTCGGCCGTTGCCTTGAGAAAATAGTTTTCATTTTTCTCAGTTATTTGCGCTTCTCGGATGCGCAGCAGCAACCGCTCGGCGTCTTTGAGAAAGATCAGCTCCTGCAGGAGATCGAACAGCAACATGTCGAGCTGGTGGTTCGAGAGCTCGATGTGGCGTGTCTTGCGCGGCTGAATCGCCTCAATGTTGTCGATCATCACGTTCGTCGTCGCGTCCACAGCGTCGCGAAATAATTCCGCCAAATCGCGTCCGGTCGCTTCAAAGGCGATATCGGCGGTGCCGAATTCTTCGAGATATTCGTACGGCATTCTTTTTATTGTCATCCTGAGCGGAGCGCAGCGCAGTCGAAGGATCCCGCGGAACTACTGAATGTAACGCATCGGGGTTCCTCGACTTCGCTCGGAATGACGTATGGCTAAACTTCACATTTCTTGAGTGCATTCACGATCGTCTCTATTTCCGCTCCAATGTTCCTTCCAATAAACACCAGTTCAGTGCGATCGAATTCAAACGGTTCCAGTTCCCAGCGGCCCGCTACAAAATTGAAAAGCTGCGCACCTTCGGCGAAGCGGATGAAACCCTTCGCGCGAACTATGCTCGGCGGCAGGCCATTGGCGAAGCCTTCGAAACAATCGCGCGAAAAAATTTCACTGGAGGTAAATGCGAAAGATTCGAGCTCGGGCTGATGTTTGTGCGTTGTAGCCGGGATCGGCCGGTCCGCCGTAGCCTCGGCGAAGGAGGATGATCCCGGGTCCGCGGGTGCGATTTTTCTCTCGCCCGGTGAGATATCCGACATCGCCGACGGCATGATCACACTTGAGCGTATCTCACGGGGCGAGCGTCCAATTCCAAACAATAGTTCCGGATCAATTCTGCAACGCTCGGTGCGAACAATTGCCGCAGTCGGATTGATTTCCTGCAATTTCGTTTCAAGCGGCTCGATTTGCGCTGGCTCGATCATATCGATCTTGTTAAAGAGCAAGATGTCTGCGCCTTCGATTTGGAGACGGGTTGTGTGGCCCAATTCCGGGAAACGAATCAGCATGTCTGCGTCGACGACTGAAACCACGCCATCGAGCCGGCATTGCGGCAGCGCTTCCTGGATGTTGAACACGAGCGCTTCAGGTTCGGCGAGCCCGGTCGTCTCGACCACAATCCTCTCAGGCGCGATCTTCTCGATAATCTCGTTCACCGCCACTTCGAATTCCCCAAGCAACGAGCAACAAACGCAGCCGCCGCCGAGCTCGGCAATTCGCACATTTTTGCCTTTAATGACTTTCGTGTCGATCGCGATCTCGCCGAACTCATTCATCACGATCGCGATCTTTCCACGTTGCGCCGCGAGAATATGACGAAGCAAGGTTGTCTTGCCGCTGCCAAGTGGACCGGTGACTAAGATGATTGGCGTGCGGACCATATTAAGAATGACGAATGACGAATGATGAAGGAAATCCGAATGACGAAATCCGAAATGGCGCCGAACCTCAACCTGTAGGGCGTCTGTGTCAGGCGCCGTGGCGTTTCACAGAAACGCCCCACAATCATTCGTGCTTTGTCATTAATTCGTCATTCGTCATTCGAGCTTCGTCATTTACTTCATCCCTTTACATTTCCAATCGGCGTGAATCGCGCGACCGGCTTGCTTATCCCTGCCAACTCGGTCGCCGCGATTACCTCATCAATATCTTTGTAAGCGCCACCTGCTTCCTCCGCGAGACCTGCCCATGAGGAGCTGCGAACGTAAATGCCGCGCGCTTCGAGATCGCGCTGAAGTTGTTTGCCCTGCCATTGTTTGCGCGCCTTGGTACGGCTCATTGTGCGGCCGCTCCCGTGCGCTGTGCTAAAGAAAGTTTCTGCGCCCGAGACTGTGCCCACGAGTAGATACGAGCCAGTCTCCATGCTGCCGCCGATGATCACCGGCTGGCCCGTCTCACGATAGCGCGCGGGCAAGTCGTCGTGCCCCGGAGCAAACGCGCGCGTCGAGCCTTTGCGATGCACGAGCAATGTCTTTTCTTTCCCATCGATCATGTGCCGTTCCAATTTTGCGGTGTTATGTGAGACGTCGTAAACCACCCGCATGTCGAGGTCTTCAGCGCTGCGGCCGAAAACTTCAGAAAAAACTTCCCGGATCTGGTGAAGAATTACCTGCCGATTCGCGAACGACATATTCAATCCGCATTTCATCGCCGTGAAATAATCGCGGCCTTCCGGTGAATCGAACGGCGCGCACGCGAGTTCGCGATCCAGAATTTTGATGCCGTACTTCGGCTCCATCACTTTCAAGAACTTCTGGAGATAATCCGTGGCGACTTGATGTCCGAAACCGCGGCTGCCGCAGTGAAACATCAACATGATCTGGTGCGGAACTGTAATCCCGAATTTCTTCGCGAGCTCGTCATCACGCACGTCCTCCGGCCGCGCGACCTGCACTTCGAGGTAATGATTGCCGCTGCCGAGCGTGCCGACTTGGTTGTAGCCGCGCTCGACTGCGCGATCGCTGATTTTCGATGCGTCGGCGCCTGCGATGCAACCGTTCTCCTCCGTAAACTCCAGATCTTCCTGCCAGCCCAAGTCGCGCTCGACACACCAATGCGCGCCTTGTTCCACCAAATCGCGAAATTCGTTATGCGATAATTTGAGAAACCCGTGAGTGCCAACGCCCGCAGGCACGCGTTGAAAAAGGCGATCGACGATTTCTTTCAAGCGCGGTTGGACGTCCTCCAATGTCAGGTTCGTGGTGATGAGGCGCATGCCGCAGTTGATGTCGAACCCGATGCCTCCGGGCGAGATCACGCCGCCTTGGTGCACATCCATCGCAGCGACACCGCCTATCGGAAATCCATAACCGCTGTGACCATCCGGCATGCAAAGCGCGTACCGTGCGATTCCCGGTAAAGTGGCGACGTTACTAATCTGCTGGTAAACCGCTTCGTCCATTTCGCGCACCAGTTTTTCCGTCGCGATGATCCGAGCGGGTACGCGCATGCCTTGCTTGTAGGTCGCCGGCAATTCCCAAATCGTATCTGAAATTTTGTGGAGACTATCGATGATGGCCATGGTGACCGCGCCTTACTGAAACATCGTTTTTCACAGAAACTCTTTTCGTATGCAGCGCACAAGGAATGACGGC
>DASXOI010000286.1:0-6466 GCA_036494375.1 Candidatus Udaeobacter sp. | reverse complement strand
GGCGATCGCTTGATCGACGCGAAACTAACGAATGGCAACAACGAGGTAGTGTTCATTACCAGGAAGGGAATGAGCTTGCGTTTCCATGAAGAGCAATTGCGCGATCAAGGCCGCAACACCGTGGGCGTTTGGGGAATTCGTCCGGAGAAAGCAGATCACGTGGTCGCCATCGCGATCGTTGATCCGGACACCATGCTCCTCGTGGCCGGTGAGAACGGAATCGGCAAGCGCACGTCGTTCGACGAGTATCGGCGTCAATCGCGCGGCGGCAAAGGCATCATCACCATGAAAGCCGGCGAGAAGACCGGTGAGGTGGTAGGCGCACTTAGCGTCCGAGAGACGGATGAACTCATGCTCATCACTAACAAAGGCCAAATGGTACGCACGCGAGTGAGAGAAATTCGCCAGACTGGCCGCAATACCATGGGCGTGAAACTAATGGATCTACGCAACGGCGAAAAACTTCAGGCTATCGCGCCCGTAGTCAGTCAGGTGGAAGAAGAGGAAGCTCAAAGCGACGAAGCGGCCGCTCAAAAATCGTGAGCGCGTCACGCTTGTAGCCACCGGCCTGTGGCCGGTTACAATACAATTCATCTGCTGTTCGATGCGAAGACGGCCCATGGGGCCGTGCCTATGACAGATGCAACCGCGACCAGCGTGGCAATCAATAGCCGCCACTGCCGACGTGCGTCGTTGTTGTTGTCCGCGCGCCAGTAGTGGGTGGCGGTGCTGCCGTCGTAACCGTCGTTTGACGTGTGGTGGTTGTGGTCGCCTCCGGCTCACTGGAACACGAAGCCAACATCAGGGCGGCCACGGATAATGCAGCACTTAGTATCATTCCTTTTTTCATAGCGTAAATGGTTTGTTTACAATCCAATTCGTCACAAGTCGCGTCGGCAGATGTATTAGGACAACAAATTCTTTGTGTCCGCCAGAACAGGAGTCGCCCCTGCGCCCTGTGCCGCGTAAAAGGGAGAGCAGATCGAGTGGCCAACGAAGCGCAGTGCCGCTCCTTCAACTGACGACACGCAAGCTGACGGAAACACAAATCAAAGAATTGCAGCAATTGATTTGCTGATCTTAGTCGAGCTTGACCTTTGTACGCTGCTTCTTTAGCTCCGCCCGCTTACGTTTGGACTCTAGAATGTTTCTCTTCAGTGTAGCTGGCCTCGGTGATTTTCTGCGCCGCTCTTTTTCGCGCTTCGCGACTTCAGCCATACGCTGTTCTTCTCGAGCGCTCTCGATTGCGTTGAGCAAACGTTCCCGTGCGAGCTTGCGATTCACGGCTTGCGAACGCGAATCCTGGACGGTGACGCTGATGCCGGTTGGGAGATGCCGCAGCGTCACTGCAGTTGAAACCTTGTTGACGTTTTGACCCCCCGGCCCGGAGGAGCGGGCAAACGTTTCTTCAACATCAGGTTCACGAATCCCGAGTTGCTTCATTCGCTTTGTAATGTCGCTGTCAGCCATAGCGGCGGAACTTTTGCCAAAAATCGGGCCAGCTTTCGCGCAAATGCCGACAAATGAGAATGTCGGGGTGATCGGTAGTCTCCTCGTTCGCAACCCCATACTTGTTGGTGATGCGGCCCGCCAACTCGCATGATTCAAAATACCGATTGCCAAAGTCTCGAGAAAATCCGATCACGATCAACGTCTCTGGCGGCGCATCGCCGTAGCCGCGCGCCCAGAACGAATTCGTTCCGCAGATGGCTTTCGGCAGTCCATAGTCTTTGCCATAAAGGTTAATCGCTCCAGCTTCGCCATAGTTGCCGGCGAGAATTGCCAGGCGTGAGCGCTCCACCGGGCCTAACGAGTCACGAATTTGAGCCAGTGTTTTCACTAACTCTGGCCAGCCGATTTCCTCGCGGAGATCGTCGTTAACCGCAAATACCCGCCGCGCCCAAACAGAATCAACCGGAGCCAGCGGAAGAAAGTACGCCGCAGCGAAAAGAATCGTAATCGCGACTGAAGCCCAGGCGATCCATCGCAGGCAAATTCGGCAAAGCGGACGCAGCTGATTGATCAATTCGGCTCCAAAAACTGCACCGCCGGCATACAACACCGGATACGCCGGAGCGAGATAATAACCGCGACCTTTCGCAATGAAGAAAGCAATCAGCGGAATCACGTACAAATATCCGACCGCGCGAAAAGCTCGTCCCCCTTGAAATCCAAAGTAAAAGACCAACCCAAGGATCGCCAGAGGTAATGTGAACAGCGTGAGCTCCAATTGATCAGGCAGGAAATTTCTCGTTCGCCCAATACGCACGTCTCTTTCGTTGATATGGCGAAGAAAATCGAGCGAAACGAAATTGTTTTGAATTTGCCAGATTAGGTTAGGCAAGAAGATAAACAGCGAGACTACCACACCGAGCCATAGCCATTTGTTCCGCAAATCGGCGCGAAGATCGGTAAATAGCACGCCTGTAGCAATCGAAAGCGCGCAAACCAGCATAGTGTATTTCGTCAGCATGCCGAAACCGATGCAGCCTCCAATCGCAAGCCACCACCGCGGATCGCGCGATTTGCACAGCAGGACGAAAAAGTAGGAGCAAGCGACCCACGCCCAATAGTCGAATGAAACATACTGCATAAGACTTCCGGCACCGACGGCGAACGGAATCGCAGCAGCTGCGGCAAGCGCTTGCGCGCCGCTTTTACCGCCTAACTCCCGTGCCATCAACCCCGTGAAAACGACTGCCATGGAAGTCGAAACCGCGGCGAAGAACCGGAATCCAGCCAACGACGTTCCGAATAACTTCAGCGATATCCACCCGAAGAACGGCGTTACCGGCGGGTACGCCACATAACCCCACGCAAGATGCGTGGCATCGTCGAGCGTTGCCAGTTCGTCGCGGTGAAAACCGTAACGTTCTCCGGTCAGCAAGTGAACAACCAGAACAGCCGCACTAACCGCGAGTAACATTGCCAAACCTCGATCATTCGTGCCGCTGCGATTTTCGCCCGAGATGCTGGATAAAATGGAAGTTGTCACACTTTTCCTGCTAAGCGATGCGCAACGGAATTGCCGATGGCGGGACTCGAACCCACACTCCACTTTAATGGAAACGGATTTTAAGTCCGTTGCGTCTACCATTCCGCCACATCGGCGCCGCGGCGTGCAGTCTAAGCCTTTCCAACACCAGCGAAAATGGATTTCGCAGTGAAAACAGACTTCGACTTACCTTCAAAGAGAGCTTGTCTTAGGTTCGGGAATCTTCTAAAAGACCGACAATTGCGCAGCCGTTGTTCGGCGCGAAAACAAAATCGCAATCTGCCCATGGCGCAAAAACGCAAATCACCAAAGAAAAAACCAGCCGCCAAACGCCCGCCGGGGAAAAGGCCAGCTAAACCGAAGATCCAGCCGGTTGAGGAGATTCTCTTTCGTGTCGAAGGAAAGATGTCCACGTTCGGTGGCGCCAAGGACACAGGCATGTCGGCAGCCGAAGGGCTTGCGCTTTTTACACCGGCTGATCTGCAAGACCCGAATTACTCATATCTGTTTCTTCCGACGCCGCCGCCAGGCACAACAGGTCTTGGGCGGCGGCTTAATCCCGAGAAATACTATTTTGCCTGTCGTTGGAATTACAACGACACGCCAAGAGAATTTTTGAGGCGCGCGCTTGCGCGCGTGGAGAACCCTGTAAATGGACGCACAGCTGATGCGCGGCCGGTGGACTGGGGTCCGAATATTTCTACCGGGCGTGTGGCGGACTTGTCTCCGGGATTAGCGGCAACGCTGGGGCTAAAGACTGATGATATCGTTCGAATAACGATCTCAGCATTGCGAGCGACACCGGTCAAACCTCTGAAACCTATAAAGCTCGCAAAAGGAGCTGCTCTTGTCACTCAACCGGCTGCGCCGACGAAACCTGTTATCAAACAATTCGTCCGCAGCCCGAATTGTTCCTGTCGCAAGGTCGGAACAAAGATCGACAAGATCGTTTTACATTGCACTGAAGGATCGTTGGCCGGTGCACTGTCGGAGTTTCAAAAAACAGATTCACGCAAGGTTTCGGCGCACTACGTCATTGATCGCAACGGCGACATTTACCAGATGGTGAACGACACTGATTGTGCGAATCATTGTATGGGTGCCAATGCTGGTTCCATCGGGATCGAACACGTCGGCAGCGAAACGGACTCACTAGCTCCGCCGCAGGCCGCCGCTTCCGCCGCTTTGATCCGCTGGTTGCTTCAGGAGCATCAGATTCCGCGCACGAACATCTTTGGTCATGATTTCACGCCGGGATACTGCCGTCCGGGAGGGACCAGTTGCCCGGATAAGCTCTTCGGCTCGGTGCACTCACAGGCCACGATCGCAGCCTGGGTCGCGGCTAACGTGTGAACTGATTTAGCTGTCCTGAAGCAGTCGTTGTCGAAGCCGTCGCTCGAATAGGAAGGCCAACAGGTAACTCGCAGCGGTAATCAATTAGCCTTCCGGAATCAGCGGGTCTGGCACAGGCGATTTTCGGAAAATCATCCACACTCCTACAAGAACGAGCATAGCGCCTAACAAGGAGGAGACTGGAAGTGTTTCGCCCCCTAACAACCAGCCGAGCATCACTGCTCCGGGTGGAGTGATAAGCGAGATACTTTGCAGCTGCGCAACGGTTAGGCGTGGCAGGAGCCAGTAAAGAAGCAAAAATGTAAGCGCTGAGCCGATCACAGCCAGGTACAGGAGGCAAAACAGTGACGAGGCCGTCCAGTGAAAGCGCACCGGATTTCCATCGACAACCAACCCAACGAGTAACAAGGGCGCGGTTCCAAAAATCATCTGCCACGCAGCGAGCATCGCGGGCGCAAGCTGCATCGACCACGCCTTAACGAGCACATTGGCGAAGGCTGCGCTTGCGGCGCCAACGATCACCGCGACGCCAGCCCAGAAGGCAAGTGGGCCGTTGAATCCCAACAGCCTTGCGCAGATCACAGTCACGCCACCGAGTGCAATGATTGCGCCGGCGAGCTTTGGCAAGCGCAGCCGTTCATCCGGCAGCATCCAGTGGGCGAACACCATCCCGAAAATTGGAATTGTTGCCTGCAACACTGCAGCAAGACCTGACGAAACGTGCAATTCCGCCCAGAACAGCAGCGTGTAGTTCACGGCAAACATCAGCACTCCGGTGAAGGCGAGAACGATATAATCATTGCGCGTTTGCGGCAGCAGACTTGTGCGACCCATCGAGACCGCTACGAGAACGATAATTGCGATTGAAAAACGAATCGCCACGAATGAAATCGGAGGCAGATCGCGTAGTCCGATTTTAATGGCAAGCCAGGTGGAGCTCCAAACAACGCAAAGCGTCAGCCACGCAACTGGAACACCCCACCCTGCTTTCGGCTGCCACCTTTCTTGCAGCGATACACTCCTTGTTTTCACACGCGCGCGAGCATCGCGCGTCGCCTGCGACTCGTAAAGCCAAGTCACGTCGCTGCGCACATGGTCCACTGATTGACAGTCGCTGAACCTCAAGAGAAGGTTGCGCACTGCGATGAAAAAATTCCTTCCTCTCCTGCTTTGCCTTTTATTCAGTATTTTTACTGTAGCGCGCGCTACAAAGTCGACGCATGCGCCGGCTCCCGACACGAGGAGCGCTCAGAAAAACCCGACAGGACAAGAAGCGGACGCGAAACCGTTGCTTACTGATGAAAACACGGATCAACAAGTAACTACCGACGATGAGGACACCGCGGCTTCCGGGAATGAAGACGAAAACGTGAACGATGATGATGGCGGTAGTGCACCGAGCGATCAAGAGACTGGAGATAACGACGCAGGCGATGAAGATGGAGCCGATGACGGCGGTGGTGATGCAGGCGAATAAAACGGACGCTAATTTAGTTCCGAGCAGCAGAACTTCTGGCCGTCATCTTGCCCCTGCGCGTTCAGTGCAGTATTTCTAATCGCATCCCGCTTACGGCGCGTTCGTCTAGTGGTTAGGACACAGCCCTCTCAAGGCTGGTACACGGGTTCGACTCCCGTACGCGCTGCCAAACATCCGTGATAGGTAAAACGGGAAATGACCTCTCAATTTCGAGATTTCATCACAGTCTTATGAGACCTGCTCATGTTTACGAAGCCGGCCCGCGCAAAGATCATCGCCGCGACGATCTAATTTTCGACGCACTATCTTTCATTTGGTTCCTCTAATGAGAACGCTGACAAAACGGCGACGAAGTATCGTTGATTTGAAAAAAAGAGCCGGGCGTGTGTTAACGGCTTCCATCAACCTGGTTCAGGAACGCTGGGGTAAATTGGAAATGCGTAAACATTCAACCAAGTCCACACACATTTACGAAATTCGACCCCGAGCTGATAAGCACGGCTTTGACCTGAGCAGCGATGCGCTTCCGTACAGTCCGCTGTGGTATCGTGGGTCAAACGCGATCGTCGATGCCGTGGGGTACGCAAAGTCTTACAGCCGAAAGCATCCCATCGTCATTCGCGTCTGCGACGCTACCGGCA
>DASXOI010000285.1:0-3576 GCA_036494375.1 Candidatus Udaeobacter sp. | reverse complement strand
ACTGCGATCTTGTTTGCGCCCATTTCTGTCAGGATCACGTCAAACGTGGTCTTTTCCTCGGCTGCTGGAGCTGCTGCTCCGGCAGCTGCTCCGGCTCCGGGTCCCGCCGCGACTGCCACTGGCGCAGCGGCGCTGACTCCCCATTTTTCCTCAAGCTGCTTAACCAATCCAGCAATCTCCAAGACCGAAAGGTTGCTGAGTTGTTCCACTATTTTGTCTGTATCTGCCATTTTAGTTTTTCCTCCAGTTGCCGCCTCCAAAAGCCTTCGAAGAATTAAAGCCGGTAGCCACCAGCTCGGACAATTTCGTTTGTGTTGGATTTGTCCGACAGACAAATTGCCTGCCGTACAAAATTCATGCTGCGGGCGCGCCCTCCTTTTCGGCTTTCGCGCTCAACAGCCGCGCTAACGCCGCAGCCGGTTCGTTGAACAGACGCACCAGGCGCGTCGCCGGGGACAAGAGCAGTCCCAGCAATTGAGCCTGCAAAATTTCTCGCGACGGCAATTCCGCTAAAGTTTCCAACTCCGCAGCGGAAAGCGCCGCGCGATCGACAAAACCAACCCTGAGTGCAGCCAGCTTAAACTCCGTCGCAAACGTTTTAAAAATCTTGGCCACGGGGGCTACATCTGCTTCTCCAGTAACAACCGCGGTTTGCCCCGCGAATTGGTCAGCAATTTGCGGGAAACCAGAATCCGTCATTGCAAGTTTGAGAAAACTATTCTTCACTACGTGCACCTCGGCCCCCGCGGGCGACAGTCGATTTCGCAACTCGCTGAAATGGGCAACCTTCATTCCGCGATAATCGGTCACGAGTACAAACGGCGAGCGTTTCAATGCTTCGGACAACTCTGAAACAATGCTGGATTTTTCTGGTCGCATACTGTCGAGGTAATTATTCCGGTCCTACACTCCGCTCAGATATGGGCTTGGATCGATGTGGACGCCGGGGGACATAGTCGCACTGATTGTCACACCTTCAAGGTAGCGGCCCTTAGCGGTCGGCGGTCGAGCGCGCATTACAGCCTCAATCACCGCATTTGCGTTCTCCACCAGCGCGTTTTCTTCAAAGGAAAACTTTCCAACTGGCACCGCAACGTTGCCATTCTTGTCGAGCTTGAATTCAATGCGGCCGGCTTTCACCTCCTGCACCGCTTTCGCAGTGTCTTCGGTGACCGTGCCCGTCCGCGGATTGGGCATCAGGCCGCGCGGGCCAAGCACTTTTCCCAACTTCCTCACTTCGGCCATCGCCGCGGGTGTAGCGATCGCGACATCAAAATCCTGAAAACCTTCCTGACATTTCTGGATCAAATCTTTCATCCCCACGAATTCCGCGCCGGCATTTGTGGCCGCCTTTGCCGCTTCACCTTCCGCGAACACGAGCACTCGCACCTGTTTTCCGCTGCCGCGCGGAAGCGGGCACGTCCCGCGCACCATTTGATCGGATTGCTTGGGGTCAACCCCAAGACGAAATGATAGCGTTACGGTCTGATCAAACTTGGTGGGCGAGAATTTTTTAAGCGTCGCGACCGAATCAGTAAGAGTGTAGTCCTTCGTTCGATCTACTTGCTCCGCCGCCGCGCGATAACGTTTGCTTCGATTTGTTTGCATTATTCGGTGCAGTTCAAACGCCGATCGTTACTTTTAATAGCGAGGCTCCTGCTTAATTTCCCGCTCAGTCAAGCAAGCGGGACACGGAACGTAGCGGTTATCTTTTCCTTGTCAAAAACATGATTTACGCGAAGCAACGAACCCTCCATCCTAAGGCTTGGCTATTTTCGCGGTGCTCTCCACCAGGCCTTGGTGCGCCGGTGCGAGTTTCGGATCGAGCGCCAAGGCCTCTTTGAAAGCTTGGATGGCGCGCGCGTGCTGATTGAACGACGCCAGGTATTTTCCACGATTGGTGAGCATTCTCGCATACGCCGGCAAAATCTTGAGGTTGACGACATCATCCTTCGCAAAACGCACCGTCCCATCAGCCAATCCCCGCATCCGGAGATGCGAATCAGGGGGTTCATGAAAGCTTTGGTCAGTTGCGAGATTGAAAACCAGCCCTTGCGGCACAAGTTGATAGGTTTGAGGGATCCATCGGGTCAAGTACCCGTTCAATGAGTCACCGACGAGCACATCATTGGTGATGTAAACAGGCGCGACCTTGATTTCATTCCTGACGATTGCCTGAATCAATTCCAGAAATGCCATGCTGATCCGTCGAGTAAACTCCTGGTTCGCCGCAAAAGCCGCAGGATCGCGCTCCCATTCCTTTAGGATCTCAACATATGGATCAATCTTTTCGCGGGAACGCTCGATCATACCGGGATGCGCAAGCTTCAGATAATCGAAATACCAGGAGCGGCGCAGCAGATTGATGTCCACCACCTTCACATCGCGTCGGCGTCGTTCTATTTCTTGCGCGTACAACATGGGAGACGCGACCTGCCAATCTTGCGTGAGCAACAGTCCATTGGGCGCGATCGTGCTGAACAGGTTCTCAACATAATCATCCGCAATGAGGTAATGCCTGCGATTGTCGAATGGCCAATTCCCGGCGAACGCTGTAGCTGCGGTGAGCACAATCGCAGTCGCAGCAGCGAGACGTGGTGTCCAAATTGCCGAACGTCTTAAAGCAGCAAGCTGAATCAACCAGTGGATACCTAGTCCGGCGGCAATCGCGATGGAAATGAATGCCGGCAAATAGTACGCGTCCTTGTCCTCAGCAATTTCGTAGCTCAGTGCGTAGGCCAGGTCGGCGAGTATGATCAACAGTAAAAACCAAAAAGCTGTACGGTCGCGCTTGTACGCGTTTGCGAGCCCCGCACCCGCCAAAAACAACGCCACAGGCAGCCACGCAAAGCCAAATTCACGGAAGACCATTCGACAAAATTCAACGAACTGCGCTCCCATTGTTGCCGGCGAAAAAGAGAAGAACACGCGATACTGCCGACCGGTGATATGCCACCAAATTTCCTGGAGCGACCGCGGATTCCCCCAGTTCATCGCAGGCGAGCGCGACGCTGCCCACGGCAAATAACTATAGACAAGGATTAACGCGCTGATCGAAATCAGCGCAGCGTATAAAAGGCGACGGCTCGCGAAGAACTTCAGACCCGCTGTCCTGTAAACGACTACGGCAATAGCCGGAAGTGTTAACGCCACAGTCACGTGATGAACACCCATCGCAAGGCCGAATACGAAGGCAGCGGCATAAATCCATGTGTCATGTGTGGCGATGGCCGCGTTGGAATCCGTCCGCGTTTCAATGATTCGCCACCGCCACCGAACGACCAAAAAGAAGACGAGTAGGACTAGCAGCGCATTGAGAGAGTACACTTCGGTAATCGTCGCGTAGGCCCAAAGCGTACGGGAAAACGCCATTAGCAGTCCCGCGCCAACCGCGGGCGCGAAAATCAAAAGCCCTCCGGCGTTTGAACTCTTAATGTTGCTGCCCTGCCGCGCAGTCTTGTTTCTTCGACGAAATGCAACAAAGCAAGAAGCCGTAACGAGTAATTCGGCAACGACGAGAGTAAGCATGGCGCAGGCAAGCGCAGCGAAAACAGCAGACGAGAAATTGATTCGCAC
>DASXOI010000284.1:0-8834 GCA_036494375.1 Candidatus Udaeobacter sp. | reverse complement strand
CAGACGCAAGTATTGGCCGCCGATGTGGCGCAAACTTTTCGGATTGGCAGGCGCGGATCGGTGAGCGGATATGATTTCTTTTTGTCGTTTGCTCTTCTCGGGATCGGACACCTGGTCGGTTTGTCCGTCGGGATCGCGATGCTCATCGGCGCAGTGATCGGTTGGGGCTGGGGCGTTCCGCATTTTTCGGCGATGTCCGGCGACATCATGACCGCGGCCGCGACGCTCGCGCAAAAAACCTGGAGCACAAAGGTCCGCTTCATTGGTGCCGGTGCGATCGGCGTTTCCGCGATTTGGACGTTGCTCAAATTGGTAAAGCCGGTAGCCCGCGGACTGGCTGGTGCGATGGCTGCATCGCGCGAGCGAAAGGCCGGCCGCGCCGACACGCTGCCGATCACTGAGCGCGACATCCCGATTGGCATTGTCGGGTTGGTAACGCTGATCTGCATGCTGCCGATCGCCTGGTTGCTCGGATATTTTGGCAACAGCAGCGGTCTCGGCGCGCATCTGCCGACACTCATCATCGGTGGGGTCGCTTACGTTGTGCTGATGAGTTTCTTCGTTTCTGCAGTGTGCGGGTACATGGCCGGGTTGATCGGTTCCTCGAACAGTCCTTTGTCGGGCATTGGAATTCTAGTCGTAATCGGTGCCGCGTTGCTGCTCGTGATTGGCGTAAAACCGTACGTCGGCCCGGACGCCAGCAAGGCGCTGATGGCCTTCGCGCTCTTTACGACCGCAGTGATTTTCAATGTTGCGGCGATCGCCAATAACAATTTGCAGGACCTAAAGACCGGACAGCTGGTTGATGCAACGCCATGGAAACAACAAGTGGCTTTGATTTTCGGCGTGATCGCGGGGGCATTCGTCATTCCGCCGGTCCTCGATCTCGTGAATCACGCTTATGGTTTCGTCGGAGCGCCGGGCGCCGAAGCCCGACCGCACCCTTTGCCCGCGCCTCAGGCAGGATTGATATCGTCACTCGCTCAAGGAGTCATTGCTGCTGATATCGACTGGAGTTTGATTCGGATCGGCGGAATGATCGGCATTGGTATCATTCTGTTGGATGAGATCCTCGCGCGCACCACACGACGCATGCGCATTCCGCCGCTGGCAGTTGGCCTCGGCATTTATCTTCCCACGCAGAGCACTCTGATGATCGTGGTCGGAGCGCTTGCCGGGTGGTTGTTCGACAAGCGCGCTGACCGTACCGCGAGACCCGAAGCAACGAAGCAGCTTGGCGTGCTGCTCGCCTCTGGGATGATCGTCGGCGAGGGCATTCTCGGCGTGGTCATTTCGGCGATCATCGTCTTTTCAGGCAAAGACGCTCCGCTGGCGTTGGTCGGGCCTGGCTTCGAAACCGCTGGCAAAATTCTTGGAGGACTTGGCTTTGCGGCGATCGCGATCGGCCTGTATCGCTGGGTCCTCGGACTGGCGCCGGCGAAAGCACAATGAAACGAAGATGGAACTGGCCGATCTGGGTCGGGTTCGTTGTCGTAGTCGCCGGAGTGTTCTCTTATGAATTCTTCGCCCGCTTTCCAATCACGCGCGATTTCCCGTGGGCGAATCTTTTGCTCTTCGGGATTGGGATTGCATTGCTGATCGCCGGTGTTTTCCGCGCATTCGGCCGGCCGCAGGTTTACCGCGGAAAGATTGTCGGATCGATTTTCGCAACGATTGCCATCATTGTTGTCGCGCTTTTCAGCTACGAAATCTTCTACGCCCTGCGGCAGGTGCCGGCTTCAGCTGGCGCTCCGCGCGTTGGCCAAAAGGCGCCTGACTTTCTATTACTGGATCAAAATGGAAAACCTGTCGGTCTTGGCGATCTGCTTTCCAACTCGAAAGGTGCCGTGCTGATTTTCTATCGTGGTTTTTGGTGACTGCTATGCAACTCCGAGTTGCGGAGTTTCCAGCGCAGGCTTTCGGAATTCGAGGCGCGCGGCATTCGCGTGGTCGGCATCAGCGTCGATCCACCGGATATTAATCAGCGGCAATCGCAAAAGCGCGGATACACATTTCCGCTGCTGTCCGATCCGAATGCGAAGGTTATTCGCCGATACGATGTTTTGCATCCCGGGGCGGGACCAAAAGGAGCGGACATCGCGCGTCCAGCCGAATTTCTTCTTGATTCAAATGGCATCGTTCGGTGGGTGAATCTCACCGAGAACATTGCCGTGCGCGCGCGCCCCGACCAGGTGCTTGACGCGTTAAATCAACTCAGCTTTGCTGGCGAATGATTGACGCCCCTTTGGCGAATCAATAGGTTAAGCGCCCGTGCATTCGGAATTGGAACAACTGCTCATTCTGCAAGATCGACAGCAAAAGATCAGACACCTCGAGACTGAGATCAAAACGCTGCCGTTGGAACGCGCTCATCTTGAATCGCAATTGGCAGCAACCGCAGCGGGCGTTGAATCATTGAAACAAAAAGGACGGCTGGTCGAAGTTGAGCGCAAAAAACTGGAACTCGACGTAGGCACACGTACCGAAAGCATATCGCGTCTCAAAACGCAGCAGTATCAAACCAGGAAGAATGAAGAGTTTCGAGCGATTGGCCACGAAATTGAGCGGTACGAAAATGAGATCCGCAAACTTGAGGATCAGGAACTTGAATTGATGATCGAGGCCGACAAGCTCAAAGCCGAACTCGAAGCGGCCGACACAAGCGCGCGGACAACGAAGGAAAGCATCTCGCGGCAGTTGGCGGATCTCGAAATAAAATCAAAAGCGCTGGAAACGCAGCAGGCAGAACTGACAAACGAGCGGGAAGCGCTTGCGTCTAAAATCGACGCCGATGTGCTCGACCAGTTCGAGCGCCTCTTCAATAGCAAAGGCGACGCTGCAATCGTCGCAGTCGAGCACGGTGTGTGCACCGGCTGCCACATGAAAGTTACGACTGACACAGCAGCGCGGGTCAAAGCGGGAAAGGAAATCGTCAACTGCGAGCAATGCGGTCGGATCTTGTACCTCGGTCAGTAATCGAAAAATCTTCCTCTTCCGCTTCCTCTTAGTCTTTGTCTTAATCTTCCTGCCTTGATCGAAAAGTGATAGAAGCAGAGTGAGAGGTAGAGGTAGAGGTAGAGGTAGAGGAGAGTTCCCTATCAGACGTTAAATCGGAAGAGAATCACATCGCCATCGCGCACTTCGTAGTCTTTTCCTTCCAAACGCAGTTTGCCTGCTTCACGTGCTTTGGCGAAAGAACCGGCTGCGACCAGATCGTTGTAATAAATGGTTTCTGCTGCGATAAACCCCCGTTCAAAATCGGAATGAATCGCTCCGGCGGCGGCTGGCGCTTTGTCGCCGGCATGAATTGTCCAGGCGCGGCTCTCCTTTTCGCCAGTCGTAAGAAACGTGCGCAATCCGAGCAGATGATACACGGCACGAATGAGCGCGTGCACGCCGCTGTCTTCCACGCCGAGACCGCGTAAATATTCGAGTGCCTCCTGCTCATCCAGATCAACCAGTTCGCTCTCGATCTGCGCGCTGACGACAATTGCTTCAGTAGCGAAATGATGGTTCGCATAATCGCGAACCAGTTCGACGTATTGCGTGGCGGCATTCGCAGTATCGCCTTTGGAAATCGCTGCCAAATCCGATTCCGCTACGTTGCAGGCAAAAATTGTTGGTTTTGACGTCAATAAGAAAAAACCTCGCGCGACTGCCTTCTCTTCGGGAGTCAACTCGGCAGTAATCGCCGGCTTCCCGCTGTCGAGATGCGGGACTAATTTTTCTATGATCGCACTTTCAATGATTGCTGCTTTTTCGCCGGCGTGCAGTTGCTTCTGCATTCGATCGCGTCGCTTCTGCAACGCAGCCAGGTCAGCCAGCACGAGCTCGGTATTTATGACTTCGATATCGCGGACCGGATCAATGGTCGCGCTGACGTGATGAACATCCGCGTTTTCAAAACAACGGACGACCTGCACAATGGCCTCGACTTCACGAATATGATGGAGGAATTGGTTCCCGAGACCTTCACCGGCGCTCGCGCCTTTAACCAATCCAGCGATATCCACAAACTCGATTGCTGTCGGTGTGATCTTCTTCGAGTGAGAAAGCTCGGCGATCTTTACCAGCCGCGGATCGGGCACGGTCACCATGCCAACGTTCGGATCGATCGTGCAGAAAGGATAATTTTCCGCCGGCGCTTTGTGTGTGCGTGTGACGGCGTTGAAAAGCGTCGATTTCCCGACGTTCGGCAGCCCGACGATTCCTGCGCTTAACATTCAGCCACAGATGAACACAGATTCACGAATTCGTTCGATGTTGGCTCAGGGATAATCTGTGTTTTCATTTGTGATAATCGCGGCTCAAAATCCTCTCGGGCCAGCGAGATTGATAGATTATGTCGAGCGTCTCAGCAACGTTCTATTTTCATGCAGCGCCAAGCCATCGACTTCATTGTGCAATAAGTCTCCAGCCTTCAATCGTGATGCAACGCCACTGGATGGCGCTCGATTTCCTATAAGTGGCGCGGGTTTGTCCGTGAACCCGAATTACTTCGGCGATGGCGAAGGTTTTGCTTTTGTTTCCTCGAGAAACTTTGCGCCGTCTGTTTTGTTCTTCTCTCCGAATTCCTTCTGCCTTTGTGCCATGTCTTTTTGAAGTTGCGCCGTGACATCCTTGAGTTGGTCGTCGCTCAGTGTGATGGCGTCTTTTATGCCGGCAGCGACCTTGTCAGGATTAAGGTCCTCCTTCTTTTCCCTCAGACTGGATCCGAGCTGCAGGCCAATGTTGTAGCTGTACTTCTCCTCCCAGTCTTGCAGCTCTTGGCCGAATAGTGGCAACGCAATAAGCATGCGCTGACAACAAGAATGAAATGCCTCATAACGTGCTTAATCGTATCGCCTTCGACGCCGCGGAAAACGGCAATGACTGCCAGGCGATTCACGGCACGAACACTAACGAGCTAGCGCTCATTCGTATCGCAGCGCCTCGATTGGATCGAGGTTGGCCGCGCGGTAGGCGGGATAGAGGCCGAAGCCGATACCGATGGCGGAGCAGACGAGAAGTCCTGCGATGGCCCACCCGTAGGGGAAGATGATGTCCACCTTCAGCCAAGCTGCCAATAAATCGCCGGCGATGATTCCGAGAACGATTCCGAGAATTCCGCCGGCTTCCGAGATAAACACCGCTTCGGTTAGGAATTGACGCAGGACGTCGCCACTGCGCGCGCCGATTGATTTCCGAACACCGATTTCTTTTGTCCGCTCGGTAACGCTTACGAGCATGATGTTCATGATACCGATCCCTGCAGCCAGGAGCGCAATAAAGCTGACGACGAACGCACCGATTCGCACGACGCCCGCGACTGACGTGAACGCGCTTTTCAGCGAATCATTAGAATAAATCTCGAAATCGTTTTCCTGGTCGGCGCGCAGTCCGCGTGCAATACGCATGGCGCTTATGCCTTTGTCCAGCGTTTGATTGTAAGTCTCGGTAGAGAACGCTTGCGTGGCGAGGTTCACCGTGCGTTTCGCTTCACCGTAGTCTTCGAAGAACCGCGTGATGGGCATGATGCAAAGGTCGTCCTGGCTTTGGCCGAAAGAGGTTCCTTTCTCGGCGAGCACACCGACGATTGTGTATGTGTGACCACTGACTCTCACGACTTTGCCGATCGGTGATTCGTGGGGGAACAATCGTTTCTCGATCATTTTGCCCACGACAATCACCCTGCGTGAAAGCTCGACATCTTCGTCGTTCAGATTCCGGCCATATCCGAGGGTGTAGGCGTTTGCGGCGAGAAAACTGCCGTTTGTTCCTACGATGAGAAGGCTCGGCGTAGTCTTCACACCATTGTAAACAGCCTGCCCCTTCACCTCGTAACCGAACGTTTTGAGACAGATTTCGCGTGCGTTGCCTTGCATCAACTTGGCGTAGTGCAGGGCCTCGCGATATGTGACGTTGCGGCGATTCTGATATTTTTTCTTGATCTCGCCACCGACGTTCACGTTCGCCGGGTACTTGGCGAACTGGAAAATGTTCGAGCCGAGAAAACTAATCCCGCTTTCAATGGAGGACTGCAACGCCCCGATCGCGGTCATCACCGAGATCACCGAGAAAACCCCGATGGTGATGCCGATCATCGTCAGCGCAGCGCGCAGTTTATTCGCGCCTAACGACGCCAGCGCCATCTTAATTATTTCGCCAAAGACCATGTTAATTCACCGCAGAGAACGCAGAGGTCGCAGAGCACAATCACAGGGTTATTTCTTCAACCAGCCCAAGCACCCGTCTGCGCAATCCATTTTTCAAGAGTTCCACATTGAAGTTGATTAGGAGTCCAATTTTCCAGCCGCCGAGCTTCAGGTAACTAAGCAACTGCGCGTCGTGAATTCGTAGCAGCGAATCGATTGCTTTGATCTCAACCAGGATCATCCCGTCGACCACAATGTCCGCACGATAACCGCAGTCTAATTTGACGGCTTTGTATTCCACCGCTATCGGCACTTGCCGTTCAAAGGAAATTCCGCGGATGCTAAGTTCCCGGCACAAACACAGTTCGTAAGTCGATTCCAGCAATCCCGGTCCAAGCGTGCGGTGCACTTCCATAGCGGCACCGATGATTGCCTCGGTCAACTGATTCAAATTCTTCATCATCTCTGCGTGCTCTGTGTCCTCTGCGGTTAATTACTCGTACCGAAGCGCAGCAACGGGATCGAGGCGGGAGGCTGACCAAGCGGGGGCGATACCGGAGAACAAACCGGTGAGAATCGAGACGGCCATACTCACAAGAACCAGGCCAAGTGAAAATTGAATCGGAAAAGAGGGAAACGCGTGGCCAATACCGGTGCACATTATGTATGCAAAGCCCAATCCGATGAATCCGCCGAGCAGACAAAGCGAAGTCGATTCGATCAGAAATTGAAGAAGGATCGTGCGTCTGCGCGCGCCCAGAGCTTTGCGCGTTCCGATTTCGCGCGTGCGCTCTTTCACGCTTACAAACGTAATATTCATTATGCCGATTGCGCCGACGAAAAGCGAAAGACCGGTGATAAAAAGTCCCGCGATGGCAATGGAGTTCTTGATTGGATCCAGGGTACTTTTCAGCGCTTGTTGTTCGTTGATACTGAAATCGTCTTTTTTCTCCGGCGCCAATCCGCGGACACGCCGCATGATTCCGGCCAGCTCGTCTTTCGCTTCGGCCAGCCGCGTTTTGTCCTTCACCTTTACGAGAATGTCGGAATCGCTTTTGGCGCTGAAATACTTTTGGAAGGCAGGCAGCGGCATCACCACAATGGAATCCAGACTGAATAATCCTAAAAATGTGCCCTGCCGTGAGATGACCCCGACTACCCTGAAAGGTTGCCCATTGATCAGCACCGATTTTTCGATCGGGCTTTCGGCGGGAAACAGCGCGTCGGCCACGTCGTAGCCGATCACGCAGACGTTGGCGCCTCCCCGGGATTCGACATCGTTGAAAAATCGGCCCTCCTTAAAATCGAAAGTCGAAGTGATAAGGTAATCCGAAACGGTTCCTCTGATGAGAACGTTGCTGACTTCGCTTTGGTCATTTTTCACGCTGCGCAACAAACTTGAAGTCGGTACAGCGATCACGAGATTCGAATTCGGCGTAGCAGCGATGATGCGATTGATCGGCTCGGCGTACTCGGTCTTGATCTTTTTACGGTCTCGGAAGTTCCACCAATCATCAACCCGCTTCCACGGCCATTGTGAGACGTAGAGCACGTCGTCGCCGAAAATGGCCATGCTTTTGTCGAACCCAACCTGAATTCCGCCGATCGCGGTGCCCATAAGAGTCACGGCGACAATCCCGATAACGACTCCGAGCGCGGTGAGAGTTGAGCGTGTTTTATTCGAACGCATCTGCGCCACTGCGATTTTCCAGCTTTCGCTCAGCTCGTACAGAAAGCGCTTCATTGGTAAACCGCAGCATCGGCTGCCAGCGGGTCTTCCACCGGGAAGTTGTCGATGCCACCGAACCCTCCGTCGTCACTTTCGATCAGCCCATCGCGCAAGCGCACTGTGCGCCGCGCGTGATTCGCAATGTCGGCTTCGTGGGTAACGAGAATAATTGTGTGTCCTCGCTGAAATAGATTTTCGAAAAGCGTCATGATTTCGTCGCCGGTTTTCGAATCGAGATTCCCGGTCGGTTCATCGGCAAGGATAATGGATGGATCGTTTACCAAAGCCCGCGCGATCGCTACCCGCTGGCGTTGACCGCCGGAAAGCTCGTTAGGCTTATGGTACAACCGGTCACCGAGCCCCACCTCCCGCAACACGTGTGCGGCACGCTCACGGCGCGTCTCAGAATCGATGCCGGCGTAAACGAGAGGAAGTTCGACATTGCGCAAGCTGTCAGCGCGCGGAAGAAGATTAAAGGTTTGAAAAACAAAACCGATCTCGCGATTCCGAATACTCGCCAGATCATCGTCGGTCATGCTGGAAACATCCCGGCCATTGAATTCGTAATGTCCGGAACTCGGCGTATCGAGGCAGCCGAGCATGTTCATGAGTGTCGACTTGCCGCTGCCACTCGGTCCCATGATGGCCAGATACTCGTTGCTGCGAATTTGCAGCGATACGCCGCGCAGCGCGTGAACAATCTCTTCGCCCATCACGTAGTCTTTCGTAATGTTCTCGATGTCGATGACAAGCGGGCTGGTCGGCCCGCTTGTTGTGACGAGTGACATGTGATGAGTGACGAGTTAGACGGTCGGCGGGGCCGATCGAATGATGAGTGACATGTAACGAGGGATCAGTTATTCGCGTGCCGCGAGTTTTCGACGCAACGCATTCAGCATGCGACGCAATTCTTCGATCAACTCGAGCTCACCGTCGGCACTGCGGCAGAATTTCAGTTCAATGCTGAGGAT
>DASXOI010000283.1:0-13179 GCA_036494375.1 Candidatus Udaeobacter sp. | reverse complement strand
GAACGTGAAGGTGATGATTTCGCGTGCGCAGCGGCGAAAATTCAAGTCCGGCCCGGAAATGACGCCGCGTGAACTAGTGACTCAACTCAAGTCGCTGTTGGCCGATTGGGCGTTCGACGCGATCTCGATGGGATTCCCGGCACCGGTCCGCAATGGCTGTATCATGACCGAGCCGAAGCATCTTGGTGCGGGCTGGATGCGATTCAATTTTGAGAAGTCGTTAGGCAAACCGGTTCGCATTATCAATGACGCCGCCATGCAGGCGCTCGGCAGTTATCGCGGCCAGCGGATGTTGTTTCTTGGATTGGGCACCGGACTGGGATCGACCCTGATTTGGGAAAACAACGTGCTTCCACTTGAGCTCGGCGATCTGCCGTATGGAAACGACCATATCATCGAGGATTATCTCGGTAAGTTCGGACTGAAAGAGCTCGGCGAAAAGCGATGGGAAGGCGAAGTCCTTCGTGCCGTCATGTTGTTGAAGAAATCGCTGATTGCCGATTACGTCGTTCTCGGCGGCGGAAGCGCGAAGAAATTGGATCAACTGCCGGAAGGGGTGAAACTGGGGCACAATCGAAACGCTTTTCTTGGCGGCGTTCGGCTATGGCAAACGGACCCGCACACCCGTAGAGCGAAGTGGAAAATCCTGTGACAAACTAAATCTATGCAACTCTATTTCCTCAGACACGGCGAAGCTGATTGGCCGGGCTGGATCAAGCCGGATGATGAACGGCCGCTCACGGATTTTGGTAAGAAAGAGGCGCGCCAGGTGGCGAAGTTTCTCAACCGCCTGAAGGTGAAGCCGGATTTAATTGTGAGTAGTCCGCTGCCGCGAGCGTTGCAAACGGCAGAAGCTGCAGCGGAACAGCTCAAAACAAAGTT
Organism: Candidatus Udaeobacter sp.; assembly: GCA_036494375.1. Taxonomy (GTDB): domain Bacteria; phylum Verrucomicrobiota; class Verrucomicrobiia; order Chthoniobacterales; family UBA10450; genus Udaeobacter. The sequence goes on along the minus strand of DASXOI010000283.1, from coordinate 12,297 downwards.
ATGCCAGGACGAAGCCCTTGAGCCGGGATTTGGGATTAGCGAGTTGAGCACTGTGCTCAAACGGCATCACTCAAAAGTTTTGATGCTGGTCGGACACGAGCCGGACTTTTCGAGTGTGATCTCCGCGTTGACCGGGGGTTTCATTAAGATGTCCAAAGCCGGTGTGGCGCTGATCGACATCGATCCCGAGACTGAGAAGGGAAGACTTCTCTGGCTGTTCCCGCCAAAATTCGCGCGCAAAGCGTAATAGCTTTCGCGATTGATCCTGCTCTAGCCATCGGCATGTGACCGGTTCTGCGGTTAAGGAATGGCGCAGGCCCGCGGCTTCAAGAAAACATTCCCGAGACGACTGATGGGCTACGATTTTGGCGAACCCGCCGGTGCTGCGCTTGCGGCCGGAGAACCAGCGGGCGAAGCCTGCGTCGCCGTAGCTGCCGGTGACGCCCCTGGCGATGATTGCGCCTTCGGAGGCGCAGGTGAGGTTTGCGCGGGCTGGTTTTTCATCAATTCCTGACGGAAGGCGCTGCTCGCTACGCTGTGGTGCGCATAAAGGACCGATAGTGCGAACGTAAGCGCGAAAAATATTCCGGCCAGCCACGTGGTGAACTTCACCAGCACATTCGTGGTTTGCGCGCCGAAAATGTTCTCCGTGACGCCGGCGCCAAAGGCTGCGCCGAGACCTTCGCTCTTTGGTCGCTGCATGAGGATGACAAGAATCATCAGGCCTGCGACTAGCACAAAAAGCACCAGGCAAAAATTGATCAGCAGGTTCATCGGGAGGCGAAATATGGCGAAAGCATTGGGAGAAGCAAACGTCGAACAGCCAACGTAGAACTCAGAAGCGTTCAGCCTTGGGCGTTCGACGTCTGCTTGATCTCGTCCCAAATCGCATCCAACTCGGCCAGCTCCACTTCGCCCAATTTCCTGCCGCGCGTTTTGAGTTCGTCCTCTAATCGATTGAAACGCGCGACGAACTTGTCGGTGCCAGATTGGAGCGCGGTTTCTGCGTCGATCTTGCACTTCCGCGCAAGGTTCACGACGGCGAACAGCAGATCGCCAATCTCGTCTTCGATCCTTTCCTCCTGTTGTGACGCGATCGCTTCTTTGGTTTCATCAACTTCTTCTTTCACCTTGGCGATTACATCGGGCAGTGCTGTCCAATCGAAATTCACCCGGGCGGCTTTGGACTGTGCCTTTTGTGCGCGCACCAGTGCGGGCAAGGCTTTCGGCAAATTGGCGAGGAAATGCGCGTCGCCCTTTTTCTCTGCTCGTTTGATCGCTTCCCATTGTTTAAGCACGGCACCGGCGTCGCGTGCTTCGCTCGTGCCGAACACATGCGGATGCCGCCGGATGAGTTTGTCCGACACCTGCTCAATCACTTGTTCGATATCGAACTGGCCTGTTTCGCATGCGATTTGGGCGTGCATCACGACGAGCAACAAAAGATCGCCGAGTTCCTCGCGAAAATGCGCGTAGTCTTGAGCGCGCGCGGCCTCAGCCGCTTCGTATACCTCCTCTATGAGCGCCGGCAATAACGACTGGTTGGTCTGCTCGCGATCCCAGGGGCAACCGCCAGGCGCACGAAGTTTAGCGACGATGTCGCAAAGCTTCGCAAAGTCGTCGCTGATCTGTGATTGAGCGTCAGGCATAACAAACCCGTTGGAACGTACAGCTCTTCACTGAGCACGGATCTAGCGCGAATCCAGTGCCGACTTATAACGATTGCGCTTCGTTCTTTGCGCGATGGCGTGCGTTAAGAGCAAAACATTGGCCGACAAAGCGATGAACGGCCGATTTCTAGACACTAAGATTGATGGCCATCCATCAGTGGCCCATGGTGCCTTGTGTGGCTTCGCGAATTTGCTGCGCGCGAATCTGCTTCAGTTTTTGGTACTGCTCAGGCGAAAGAATAGCCTTCATCTGCGGATCGGTCTGCTGATGAAGGGTCCTTATTTGTTGCATTTTCTGCACAGTTGAAAGCGAATTGTCGTTTTTGATGGCGTGCACTTTTGGTACGTCGGAGGCAAGAATGGGCAGGATTTTTTCCTTTTGTTGGGGTGTGAGGCTAAGCTGTTGTGCCATCGCCTGAGCTTTGGACATTGCTTCGCCTTTTTGCGCAAACGAAGCAGGCGCCGGGAACGCAAAGATCGCGACAGATAAAGCGGAAATAACGAGGTGAATGTGTTTGTTCATATTTCTCCTTTGATTTGGCGCGCATGGTGGTAAAAACGGTTCTTTAAGTCAAGCCCAATTGCGGCAGACGGCTCGCTTCGAGTCGAAAATCCCCCAAATCGTTCGGCGCGTATCACGCGCGCGATTTCACAGAATGGCGAGCGCGCTACTGGCATCAATCGGCTTACCAATAGCGATAGTATCCTGGACGCCCACTGACACCCACAACCCAACCCCGGTGCCGGTAGTAGTGTCCGCGAGACTGATACTGGTAATAATGCCCTTGGTAGCGGTATCGGTAATAATGGCCTCCGTAGTGATATGGATAATACCGTCCATGGTAGCGATAAGCCGAGGCTGGCGCTGGAAGAAAACAGGCGATACCGAATACCGCAGCCAACAATAGCGGAAGAAGATTTTTCATAGGTTTCCTGACTATTAAACGCGGGGACTGTCTTGTCGTCGCGAAATAATTTTGCGGCTCTGCTGAGATCGCAAGAACGAGAACGGCGGGTCCTTCTTAAAAGCCGAGCTGACTCACGACGCCAATCCCGTGAATCTCCAGCCTGGATTTTACGTTATAGCAGATACCACTTCAGCTCGCGCGAATTGCGCTTCCTTTCCCATAAACGGATTCCACCGAGGAAGGCATTTTCATTTTGACCGCGCACGACTCCCTTCGGCAATCGATCGAAACGATGCACCAAGCCGCCGCCAAGGACGACATAATCGGCGATGAACGAGCGCTTTAATTGTCCGACAGCATAAAGGACTTCACGTTTCCATTTTCTTTTGCCCAATTCCGCCAGGCCGGAGACACCGAGATGGTTCTCAATGATTTTTCCGTCCGGATAGGGAAGGTCGCCCAACTCGAGTGCCATAAGATTTCTGTTCCAAACCAGTGCGGATCCAAGGCCCGTTCCGAGTCCCAGAAACAACATGCGTCCGTCGCCAAGATAACTGCCGAGCGCCTGCATGGCTGCATCGTTGACGATGCGCACCGGTCTTCCCAGCGGCCGCGCAAAATTAAAATGGATCCAATCCCTGCCCAAATGCTTCGGGTTTCGAAGAATTCGTCCGTTACGCACGGGCGCCGGGAAACCAATCGACACAACGTCGAACTTCCAGCCCTTCACTGTCTCGTTGAATCTGGCCAGAAACTGTTTTGGAGTCATCCGTGGACCGGATGCAAATTCGCGTTCCACGCGCTCGGACATGAGCAGTTTCACGAAGCTGCCGCCGATATCGACGACGAGAATTCTTCTCTTCATGAGCGCGCGTCCGCGCGGGGAAAGCAGCCTTATCGGCCGCGCCCGAATAATCGGCCCATGCCGCCCTTTGGCTCGGGCTTAGCAGTTGTGCTACTGGGCCAACACTCTACGATTTCTAGCGCAACGAATCTGAACAGCAGTTGCCGGGCAGATTTCAAATCGAGCCGCAGATTTTTTGCAATCTGTTGCACGGACCGGGCGCCATTGAACTGCGAACCGAATTGGGCTTCATCCGAAGTCAGCTTTAATTTCTGGACCCGATCGAAGCCTTCTCTTGTGTAAGACGGAATCGAGGCCGGATCGAAACCTCCTGGTTGATCCGGATTCTGGACGAGACGCAAAGTTTCCAGTGACCAGTCGTCCACATCCGGGTCGCCGGTCACATCGCCAAACCCGCTTAACAGGTCCGCGTTCTTTTCGAACATGATCCAAACATTTGGCGCTGACCAGAGTTGCGAAAAGAGCAGTTGCCCCTGATGGCGAATCAAATCCAACGCAGGCTGCCGCTCTATCGATTCGTTGCGTGCAAGGGTTAGTAGAAAAGGAGTTCCGTTTTCTTTCTGCTGATCGCGCGCTTTGGCAACGAGCTCTGGATCAGCGTTCGCGACGATGGATGGAGTTTCCGCGGAATAGAGATCGAGGTCCCGGGTTGTAGCGAAAAGAATCTCGCCGTCACGGGCGAGAACGTCGATCGGTTCCTGGTTCCAGCAGGCGCGGAGCAACCCGGTGAGGTTGTCTTTTCCGATGGCTCGTATCGCAAGGTTCAAAGGAAACAGATTTGTGCGGCCGCAAAAATAAACATCAGCCGTGCCGACTTCCTTCCGCTGTACCACTTCCGTGGCTGCAGCGTTTGAGACGGGCTGGGCCCAATCCGACTCGGGCGCGGATGCACGCCACCAGTCGTCGGACTGGAAAGCTTCCGAACTCGTGCCGGATTCAGACGCTGCCTCGTCCTCGGGCGGGGCAGCTGGCCGATCGATTTGGTCGCGCTCTTCGCTATTGGAACGTTCCATTTTGGGCTTTAGTAGCTTGGGGTTTGCGGCTGCTGCACCGCAACTGCTCTGTCGCTGTAAGCAAACCCGTTATCAACGCTTTATCAAGAGGCCAATGTTCGTAACGAAGAACTCTCCCGCCCTTCGGAAAATTGCCGCGCCAGATCGCGTCTGTTGATTTTGCCCCTTTCGTTCGTTGGGATCATATCGACGATAAAGATACGTTTTGGCACCTGCCATCCGCTCAATGCCGTGCGGCAAAATCTCAAAAGATCGCTTTCGCTTATGTCCCCCGATGCCAGCACGCACGCCGCCACTTCTTCATTTCGTAATCCCGCACCTGTGGCACGGCCAAACACGACCGCCTGCCGCACTCCATTAAAACGCAGCAGATGCGCTTCTACTTCCGCCGGATTCACTTTCTTGCCGGCGACGTTGATTACGTCCGAGATCCGGCCCACGATTTTCAGCGCGGAATCGTGTCGCTCGAGCAGGTCGTCCGGGAGAAAAACACCGTTGCCGAGCTTCTGATGGTTGGGCTCGGGAAAATAGCCGTCGCTAACTGCTGCGCTCCGAACGCGAATCTGACTGGGGGACTCCGTCGGATCGACAAGCTCAAGTTCAACACCCTGCATCGGCTGGCCTACAAGACCATCATCGAACGTTGTGCCGTCGCGGTCGTAGCAAATCCCGCCGCATTCCGAGGCACCGTAGAAAGAATGGATCGGTTGATTGAATTTCTCGAAAAACTTTTTCGCAACTGCGATGGGGAGCGGTGCGCCAGCAGAAATGCACAGCCGAAGTTTTGGTAACGGCGGCACATCGCCAATGTCGCAAAACGCCTGGTAAAAGACCGGCGTCCCAGGAAAAACCGTCGCGCCAGTGCGCGCAAGATCCGCAAGAACGGCTCGTGGCGTTCTGTCGCAGCTCATAACGATCGCCACGCCGCGCGCGATCAACGGTATAAGTAAATTGCTGAACCCATAGGAATGTGAGACCGGGATTACCGCAAAATTCAGATCCTCATCTGAAATGCCCATCGTACCGCATATCTGATTGCAATCAGCTAGCAATTGATGGCTGCGAAACCGAATTGCGCGCGGCGCTGCCGTTGTGCCTGAGGTGAGTTTCAAAAGCGAAGGTACATTCTCGCCCCAATCCGCTGTAGTGTCGGCTGTCCTCAGCCGAATGATCTGCAGACAATCTTCGCCGGGAACCGTGCATACTAGAGCGCTCGCTCTGCAAACCTCCAACGCGGTATCGCGCTGTTGCTCCCCAATGGACTGGTCCAGCGGCAGAACAACCAGCTGTTTGCGTAGGCACGCGATCAAAACCGCAGGCCAATCTTCGTGGTTACCAATTTGCACGGCCACGACGGTGCCCGGGAAGAACGTGTCCATTTCACCTTCGAAAGCACGTGAGTGGCTTTCAACGTCTCTAAAGCTCCGCACGGTCCTGCCATTTGAATCAAAAATCCCAGCGTCATTGGCTTTGCGTGAAATCGTCGTCTGCCATGCAAGGAGCAGTGGGTCGCCGTGTTTCATCGCTTGCAAAAACCGAAGGTCGCGAATACATTCCGCGCTCCATTAAGAAGATGAAAGCAGACATTCATCCAGAGTATTACGAGACTGATATGGTGTGCGCATGCGGGACGGTGTATCACACTCGCTCCACGCATCGCGATATTAAGATCGGCATTTGTGCCGCTTGTCATCCCTTTTTCACCGGGGAACAAAAGTTTGTCGATACCGCGGGGCGGGTCGAAAAATTTGCCCGCCGTTACGGCAGCACTAAAGCTGCCCGCGCTGAGAAGAAAGTTTAGCTGAATTGTAGCCGGGGGCGGTGACCCGGCTGTACCGAACTCCGAATACTTTCGGGGCTACCCTCATGGACTTGAACTCTCTCATCCAACTCAAACGCGAACGCTTCGAACAGCTCGAGCGCGAGATTTCCGATCCGCGCCTGTTCGATAATCGCAAACGCGCTGAGGAGATCATGCGCGAACATGCGAGTCTGAAGGATCTGCTGGAGAAATCGCGCGCGCTCGAAACTGCGCGCAAGCAATTAGACGACAATCGCGAGCTGGTGACGTCGCGCGATGTTGAGATCGCAGCCATGGCTGACGATGAGATTCCGGAGCTGGAAAAACGCGTGGCGGATCTTGAACGCGATGTTCAGATCGCGTTGGTGCCCGCGGATCAAACGGAAGAGCGCGACGCGATCGTGGAAATCCGCGCCGGCACGGGCGGCAACGAAGCCGCTATTTTCGCCGCCGATCTTTTCCGGATGTATCATCGCTACGCAGAAGCGGCGGGACTGAAAACTGAGGATCTCGAATCCAGTCCGTCGGAACTTGGTGGCGTTAGGGAAGCGATCTTTCGCGTTTCGGGCGAATCCGTCTTTCGAAAGCTTCGTTACGAGAGCGGTGTGCATCGCGTGCAACGCGTGCCTGCCACAGAGGCTCAGGGCCGCATTCATACGTCAACAGCAACCGTGGCAGTGTTGCCGGAGGCGGAAGATATAGACGTTGAGTTAAAGCCGGACGATTTGCGGATCGAAGTTTCGCGGGCGGGCGGTCCGGGCGGGCAAGGCGTGAACACAACCGACTCAGCCGTGCAGGTAATGCATATTCCGACTGGCATGATTGTTCGCTGCCAGGATGGTCGCAGCCAGCTCAAAAATAAGGAGCGCGCGTTATCAATCTTGCGGGCGCGGTTGTTGGAGCATAAGCAGCGCGCGGAAGCGGAGAAATACAGTGCGCAACGCCGGGGACAGATCGGTACCGGCGGACGCGAAGAAAAAATTCGTACCTACAATTTTCCGCAGAACCGCGTGACCGATCACCGAATCGGTCTCACGCTTTACAATTTGGATCGGGTGATGGATGGCGATCTCGGTGCGCTGATTCAGTCACTGCAAGCGGCCGATGTCGCTGAGCGATTGAAGCAATCAGCCGCCGCGGCATAATCGGCTCAGCATTTCGCTAAGGGCGCTTGACGTAACTATGCCCCTTTGTTGTACTGCGCATCTGAACGCAGTCGCGTGAACCTATGGATGCATCTGATCCACAAGAGCAGGAGGAAAACAGAATAAAGCGGTTTGATCCGCGGATTCTCGATCGCAGTGTTATTGCGATTCCGTTGCTAGAGAAAATCGACAAAGACGACAATCAGGTTCGGCCCGTCATCATAGATGTGAATATTGATTACGATGAAGGTCGCGACGCGGGCCGAACTTGGATTCGAGAGGCGATCAAAAATGCCGTAGCCGAAAGCGAACCGGCCGACGAGAACCAAGGTGTACGGGAGAAGAAGACGAACCTAAGCAATCAATACATCTTCGCCCGCCTCAGCGGAAAAGCGATTCGCGAACTCGTACGACTGGACGCCGAGCGCGCTGCCAGCCAAGCCAAAAAAACCAGGAAAGCGACGAAACCGCGGCAATCGAAGAAACGCGGAAAGGCCTCAGCGCAGTCAGACACAGCAGCAGTGTATCGGTTTCGTGCGATCTACCGTATCTGGCCCGATTTCAAGATTTCACCATGCATTACCAAATCGCTCGCCACGGTGAAAGCAGATGCGGCGCAAACGTCGTTCTGCGCGCACGGCACTGACATCACATGGGCTGTCATGGATTCGGGCATCGACGCGAATCATCCACACTTTGCCTTGCACAAGAACGTCGATCCCGCTTCTCCACTCCACGCCGATTTTACCGATACGGCCAACGTTCCGAAGGGCGACAACGCTGCGTTGATCGATGCTTTTGGACACGGCACACATGTGGCCGGAATTGTGGCGGGAGAACAAGTGGCCGATGACACGAAAAAGCAGCAAAAAATGCGCGCTGTCACTCGTTCGGTTAGAGGCTATGAAGAGGGAAATTCGCCTGCAGTAGAGACTCATGAGGTTATGCTCAATTCCATTCGTGGCATGGCGCCTCGCTGTCATCTCGTTAGTCTGAAGGTGCTCGACGACCAAGGGAACGGTGAAGTCAGCAATTTGATTGCGGCAATCGCGCACATCCAGGAGAAGAACGGCCACGGCCGTTTGAATGTGATTCACGGAGTTAACATCAGTCTCGGATATGATTTCGACCCGGAATGGTTTGCCTGTGGACAAAGTCCCCTGTGCGTTGAGATCAATCGCCTTGTGCGATCGGGCGTAGTCGTCGTTGTGGCCGCGGGAAACACCGGCTATGGCGCGCTTGCAGCGCAACAGCGAACAACGAATGCCGGGATGCCGGTCACAATCAATGATCCAGGCAATGCGGAACTAGCCATTACCGTCGGGTCCACGCATCGCGACATGCCGCATGTGTATGGGATTTCCTATTTCTCCTCAAAAGGCCCGACTGGCGATGGTCGAATGAAGCCCGACATCGTGGCTCCGGGTGAGAAAATTCTCTCTGCCGCCACGGGAAAGTTGTTAAAGGATCGAGCGGAAGGGAAACCATGCGAATATGTCGAGGACAGCGGGACAAGCATGGCTGCCCCGCACGTCAGCGGTGTTATTGCGGCATTCTTGTCGGTGCGGCGAGAGTTCATCGGCGAACCGGAACGGGTAAAGGAGATTTTCCTGGGGGCAGCTACCGATTTGAAACGGGAGCGCTCTTTTCAAGGCGCGGGGTTGATTGATCTCATGCGCGCCATTCAGTCTGTGTAAAAACATGATGCAGAAGTTTATGAATGATATCGCAGGTATTCCTTACGCGGCCGCTCACTTCGATAAAGACGGTGCGGCTTTAGACAAACAAAGAATCACGCTGCCCGACGGCACAACGGACGTTATCGTCGTGGCGCACGGGTGGAATAACACCGAAGAGCAAGCAGAGCAGCTTTACATCCCGTTGTTTACCAACTTTGCGGCAGTCGCGTCGGATCAGCTTCAGGAGAAAAAGATGGCAATTGTGGGAGTCATCTGGCCGTCGAAGAAATTTACCGATGTCGTTGACGCCGCTGTTGCCGAACAAGGCCCTGGCGGTGGCGCGGGATTCGGAGGGAGCTCTACCGCGGCGGACGAAACCATCAAAGCCAAGCTCGACGTCATTGCCACAATGTTCGACAAGAAAGCGGCGAAAAAGATCACCGCTGCGAAGAACCAGATCGGCAAGCTGGAGAGTGATCTCGATGCACGGCGAAAATTTGTCGACGAGCTGCGGAGCTTACTCGATGACAGCGCCGCGAACGAGGAGGATAACTCCGCGCTCTTCTTCAAGCTCGATGGATCGGTGATACTCGAGAAGTTAAAGATGCCGACTCCGCTGGTTGCTTCGGGCGGAGGAGGTGGAGGCGGCGCCGCGTCGCTTGGCGCTCATCGGACAACTACGTCGGCCGGCGGCGCAGCTGGACTGGGCGATATTTTTTCTGGAATCAAATCCGGCGCGATTCGGTTCCTGAATTATTTGGCTTACTACGAAATGAAAAAGCGCGCCGGAACAGTCGGCCAGGTAGGCGTGGCGCCACTGCTTGATCGGCTGGCCGATCACGTGCAGCGGATCCATCTGGTGGGCCACAGCTTTGGCTGTCGCGTCGTGACGGCAGCCGCAGCGACATCTACGACAGATAAATTACAAAGCATGTCGCTTCTGCAGGCTGCCTTCTCGCACAACGGATTCTCGAAATCGATGAACGGATTTTTTCGCAGCGTGGTGGATAACCACCGCATCAAAGGTCCGGTCGTTCTCACTTATACGCCGAACGATCGTGCCGTTGGGATCGCTTATCCCGTTGCTTCGCGATTGTCTGGCACGGTTGCATCAGCTTTTGGCGACGCGAACGATAAATTTGGCGGCCTCGGCCGAAACGGCGCGCAAAAAATGGAGCCGGGCGAAGTTGTGCAGGGTGTTGATCGGCTGCTCGCGGTGGGTGGCACCTACAGCTGGCAGTCCGGTCGTTTTCACAATCTGGAAGGCAGCAAATACATCGTAGATCCAAGCGGCCGCGATGCGCACGGCTTCGTTACGGGCAAAGAAGTTGCCTGGGCCATCAGCCGCGCAATGGCGTAGCTGGCTCCGCGCCAGCAGTTCCTAAGTGGGTAAATTGCGACATGACTGTGCTTGAGGTCTTGCAATCGACCACGGGCTATTTCCAGAAGCGCAACATCGACAGTCCACGCTTGAACGCCGAGCACCTGTTGGCGCACGTACTGAGCCGGAAACGGATGGAGTTATATCTGGACTTCGAGCGGCAGTTGCGAGAATCAGAGCTTGCGCCGTTGCGCGAATTAGTGAAGCGCCGCGGCTTAGGCGAACCCCTTCAACACTTGCTCGGCACGGTAGAATTCTGCGGTCGCAGTTTTCGCTGCGACAAGCGCGCACTGGTGCCACGACCTGAAACCGAGCAACTCGTTGAGCTGCTGATTACACACTTCAAATCCGAAATTGCAGATTCGCATATGATCGATGTTGGAACTGGCAGCGGCATCATTGCGCTCAGTCTGGCCGCGGAATTTCCAAAAGCCGAGATCGTCGGGGCCGATATTTCTGAAGATGCTCTCATGCTGGCCCGCGAAAATGCCGAGCGAGTCGGCTTGGTCGATCGTGTCCGATTCCTGCGAAGCAACCTGCTTCAAAGTGTGCAACCAGGCTTCGATCTGATCGTCGCGAATCTTCCGTACGTTTCGACCGAAGACCGGCAGAATCTTTCTCGCGAAGTGTTGCACGATCCTGAAGTGGCGCTTTTCGCAGGCGCGCAAGGCGATGAGCTTATGCGGCAATTGATTGCGCAGGCGCCGTCCTGGCTTCGGCCCGGGGGAATACTGGCGATGGAGATTGGTATCGGCCAAAGCGAAGCGCTTGTGGCAGCGCTGGCGGAGAAAAATTATCGCGACATTTCGACAGAAAAAGATTACTCGGGTGTGATACGTTTCCTGCTCGCGAGGTATGGATAAAATTCTTGTTCACGGCGGCCGGCGGCTTTCCGGTTCCATTAAGGTCAGCGGTTCAAAAAACTCCTCGCTACCGATCCTCGCGGCGACGTTGCTGACGCAGGAGCCATGCATCGTTCATGGCGTGCCCGACCTCAGCGACACGAATTACATGCTCCAAATTCTCGCTCACCTCGGTGCGCAGGTGGAACGCGCGAGCGGCACGGTGACTGTGACGGCCGGGAAGATCCACTCTGTCGCGCCTTACGATGTGGTGCGTAAAATGCGCGCGTCCGTTTGTGTCTTGGGACCATTGCTGGGCCGCTGTAAGGAAGCCAGCGTCGCGTTACCCGGCGGCTGTGTCATTGGCGATCGACCGATTGACCTGCACCTGAAGGGCTTTGAAGCCCTCGGGTCAGCGGTGCGCGTCGAAGGCGGTGATATCAAGGTTTTTGCGCCTAAACTGCGCGGGGCACCTATCGACATGAACGGAAAATTCGGTCCGACTGTGCTCGGTACAGACAACGTGATGATGGCAGCCGTGTTAGCCGATGGCGTCACTGTCATTGAAGGAGCAGCATGCGAACCTGAGGTCGTGGATCTGGCAAATTTCCTCAACAAAATGGGTGCAAAGATCGAAGGCGCCGGGACGGAGCGGCTCATCATCGAAGGCGTCCCTGAGTTGCACGGCGCGGAACACCGCGTTAGTCCGGACCGAATTGAAGCCGGCACGTTTCTGGTAGCAGGTGCAATTGCTGGAGATGGAGTGACGGTAAAACGCGTTGAGCCAGAGCACCTGCGTGCAGTCACCGATTCGCTCACAAAGTGCGGTTATGCCGTGGATGTCGGAGGCGATTCCATTTCCATCCTGCCCAATGGCCAAGCCAGCGCATTGGAAATCGTTACGGAACCCTATCCTGGTTTCCCCACCGACATGCAGGCGCAAATGTGCGCGTTACTCTCGACGAACAGAGGCACGAGTTCAGTTACTGAAAA
>DASXOI010000282.1:0-2209 GCA_036494375.1 Candidatus Udaeobacter sp. | reverse complement strand
CGTACGTCGTTTCACTGCGAAATTGAGTTTTCTGCTGAAGTTTCTCGCCGAAGGCTTGGCCTAACGAATCGAAGATTTCTTGCTGAGTCATAGCGGGCTATGACGCGCGGTCATTCCGAGCGGAGCGAAGCGAAGTCGAGGAATCCCGTAGCGAAACCGATGAGTAAAGCCCCGGGATCCCTCGACTTCGCTCGGGATGACGTGCTGGTCATGTTCATGCCAACGCTTCCTCGAGTTTTTCTGCCAAACGCGGCGCTTGATCTCTGAACGCGCGTTCGCCTGAAATTTTTTCCTGCAATTTCATCAAGCCGGCGAGCAATGCTTCCGGACGGGGCGGACATCCAGAGATGTAAACGTCCACCGGCAAGAGTTGATCGATGCCTTGCAACACAGCGTAGGAGCGATACATCCCGCCCGTGGACGCGCACGCGCCCATGGCGATCACCCATTTTGGTTCTGGCATTTGCTCGTAAATCCTTTTCACCGCCAGCGCCATCTTGTACGTGACGGTGCCGGCGACAATCATCACGTCACATTGACGCGGCGAAAAACGCATCACTTCCGCGCCGAACCGCGAAATATCGAATCGCGACGCAGCCGTGGCCATCAGCTCGATGGCGCAACAGGCCAATCCCATTGGCATCGGCCAGAGGGAATTCTTCCGGACCCAATTGAGCGCCGCATCGAAACGGGTGAAGATTACGTTCCCTTCGATCTTGGAATCGTAGGCCGTTGCGTGGGTTTCTGCCATACGAGAGGTTAAAATACCGGTCTGGACACGCAACTCAATATGGATGTTGATTCTTGCTCATTTGGTCGGTCCTGATTGCGACCTCCCGCTGTCAATAGTATAGAAGCGCTCTTCGTAAATGAATATAGACACAGCAAAATCCCACGGCCATCTTGTTGCTCCGTATGGCGGCGAACTGGTGGATCTTAACCTCGACGAGGAGAACGCCGCCGAACTCAAAGCGCGTTCCAAAGATTTTCCCTCGTGGGATTTGACCAGCCGGCAGATTCGCGATCTCGAGCTTCTTCTGAGTGGCGGCTTCTCACCGCTGCGCGGTTTCATGAATCGTGACGAATACGAGCGCGTGTGCCATGAGATGAGATTGAGCGATGGCTTGGTTTGGCCGATCCCAATTACACTCGACGTATCGGAAGCGTTCGCGAAATCGCTGAAACCCGGGAGTAGCAAGGTCGCCCTGCGAGACTCGGAGGGCGTGATGCTTGCCGTATTAAACGTGGAAGATGTATGGCAGCCGGACCGCAAGAACGAAGCGCAAAGTGTTTTTGGAACGACTAGTACGCTGCATCCCGGTGTCGATTATCTCCTGAACAAGGGACATGGGTGGTATGTCGGTGGACGCGTGGAAGGTTTGCAACTGCCGACGCATTACGATTTCCGGAGTCTTCGGCTTACGCCGTCAGACCTGCGCTCGGAGTTCATCCAGTTGGGGTGGCGCAAGATCATCGGATTCCAGACGCGTAATCCGATGCATCGCGCGCATGTGGAATTAACTTTTCGGGCCGCGAGCCAGGTCGAAGCAAGCCTTCTGATTCATCCATCCGTCGGCATGACCCGGCCCGGTGATGTGGACTACTTCACGCGCGTTCGTTGTTATCAATTGCTTGTATCTAAATATCCGCGCGGCACGGCCAAGCTCGCTTTATTGCCGTTAGCGATGCGTATGGGCGGACCACGCGAAGCGATCTGGCACGCGATCATTCGAAAAAATCATGGCTGCTCGCATTTCATCGTGGGCCGCGATCATGCGGGGCCGGGCAACGATGCCGATGGCAAACCATTTTATGGACCGTACGAAGCGCAGGAGTTGTTCCGCAAACATGAAGCGGAGATCGGCGTCGAGATGGTGCCGTTCCAAATGATGGTCTATGTGGAAGACCGGGATAAATATTTCCCCGACAATGAAGTGCCGCCCGGGTCGCGCGTGCTCAATCTCTCGGGCACACAATTGCGGCGACGATTAAACGACGGCCGGGAGATTCCGGCCTGGTTCACCTTTCCCGAAATCGCCCAAGAACTGCGGCGCACCTTCGCGCCGCGGCACAAACAGGGGATGACGGTATTTTTCACCGGTCTTTCCGGAGCGGGTAAATCGACGATCGCCAACGTGCTCATGATTAAGCTGCTGGAGATGGGCGGCCGACCGGTGACACTACTCGACGGCGATCTCGTGCGGAAACA
>DASXOI010000281.1:0-3968 GCA_036494375.1 Candidatus Udaeobacter sp. | reverse complement strand
TTTACATCTTCCTTTATGGACCTGGCGCCTGGAGCCTCGATGTGATGGTGCGTAAGACTACGCCTACTAGTTAGGTTATCGGACGCGACGTTTGGTGTTCGTTATGAAACAACTTGTATTTGCGCTGATGCTGCTTGTAGGGTCGGTGCTTGTGGCAGAAGAGGTCAAGGATTTCGGTCGCGATCGGCTTAACAATTCTCCGCGTCATGCCGATTGGGTCGATATCAAATCGGGAGCGCGCACGATTAAAGCGTTTGTTGTTTATCCCGAGCGCAAGGACAAGGCCCCGGCCGTGCTCGTCGTCAGTGAGATTTTTGGACTCACTGATTGGGTTCGCAGTTTGTGCGATGAATTGGCCGAGAATGGCGTCATTGCCATTGCACCCGATTTGCACGGTGGCCAGAAGTTCGAAGATCTCGACGGGGCGCGCAAAGCAACGTCGGCACTCCCGCAGGAACAAGTGAAAGCCGATTTGGACGCAACATCGGATTATGCGCTCACGAAAATCCCTGCGTGCAATGGAACGCTCGCGGTGTGCGGATTCTGCTGGGGCGGGGGCGTTACGTTCGCGTACGCAAATGAAAATCCGAAACTGAAGGCTGCGTATTCATTTTATGGTATGGCGCCGGATTCGCCCGATAAAGTGAAAAACATCGCGTGTCCGGTTTACGGTTTTTATGCTGAGAATGACGAGCGCGTAGACGCGACGATTCCCAAGGCAGAGGAACTAATGAAATCCGCTGGCAAGACATATGAGCCAGTCATCTACAAAGGCGCTGGCCACGGTTTCATGCGCATGGGCGAACCGACTAATCCTCAGATGCGTGAAGCCGACCGAAAAGCGCGCGACGAAGCTTGGGACCGGTGGAAGAAGCTGCTCAAGCAACTGCCATAGATTGTCATCCTGAGCGCAGCGTAGCGGAGTCGAAGGATCCCGTGTTGCTGCCTTTACGGTAACTCAGCGGGATTCCCTGACTTTTCCCGGAATGACAATGATTGCGTTACTTTGCGCCTTGTAATTCATCGGCGAGCGCACCTGCATCATAGATCTTTCGAAGCGCCTCGATAATGGCCGCTGAATCAACAGAGACGGCGCGCGACTGCGTATCGGTGTAAATGCAATCGGCCACGAGGGATTGAATGTTACCGTCAAAAATAATGCCGACGAATTCGTTCGCTTTGTTCACCACGGGGCTGCCGCTGTTCCCACCGATGATGTCGGCGTCCGAGACGAAATCGAACTTCGTCGCCAAATCCAGATTAGCTTTCTTGTCGACCCAACGTTTCGGCAGATCAAATGGCGGCAGGTTGTCATGTTCGCTCGCCCGCTGATAAAGACCGGCCAGATCAGTGAACGCAGGGATTTGATTTCCATCCTGCTCGTATCCGCGCACAGTTCCGTAGGAGAGCCGCAGCGTAAAAGTCGCATCCGGGTAACCACTGGCGCCTTCAATGGCAAACCGTGCCTTTGCAATATCTGCATACGCTTGTTTTTTGATTTCATCTTGCGCGTTATAAATCTTTCGCGCTTCTCTGGCTTGCGCATCGATCATGCGAGCGAGATCGATCATCGGATCGTGCGTTGCCTGCAGCGCGGTCACGCCTTTGCCGTAAATATCTTTCCGCACAGCCGCATCCTTGAGCTTCGTGCCGGAGACAAGCTCAAGCGCGCGGGCGTGCGGCGATTTTCCAGCGAGCACTCTTTTCACCAGCGGATTGTCTGCCCCAAATGCAGAGGCGAAATCGCTCAACGAGTCAGTGAGTCGCAAAACTTCGTAATCATCGTGGATGGGTTCGTTGGAAAAGAGCTCCAGTTCCAGCGATTCCCGCGCGCTATCACGAAAAGCCGGAATCCGTTCTCCGTTGGGCTTTGCGCGTTCATCGGCTGCGCGCACTAGCAGCCGCGCATATTTAAACAGATCTCCCGAGAATGCTCGTGGCCCACGGTAACCAACTGTGGCCGGCCGCTCCTGTTCGAGGTAATTGTACACCGGCGCGTTCTTCGCAATCTCGGCCTGCGCATTCTTGATCCTGTCGTAGGCAGAAAGTGTGGTCTTCAATTTCGAATCCCGCCCAATCGCGTCGCGCAGTTTTGCCTCGCGCGCTTCAAGGGCCGACCAAATTTGCGGATCAAGTAGCCCAGCCAGATAACCGTTGTAGCGTTTGCGATTGTTTTGAACGCCAAACAAGTCTTCGCGCGCTTTACGCGCGTTCTCGAATGATCGCGCGCTGTAGGCCGATTCCAGCACTTCGCGGCGATAAAACATGTTCAATGCGTACGGCAGATAGCGATCACGCATATCGGCCATCTCGGCCAAGGTGAGTTGCCGGTCGGTCTTTCCCGGGCTGCCGCTTACGAAAATCAGTTCTCCGTCGGTCGGCCCATTGGAGTTGAATTTGAGAAAGTGTTCGATCTTTGCCGGCTGGCCATTTTCGTAGACGCGAAACAGGCAGATATCGAGATCGTACCGGGGATACTCGAAGTTATCCGGGTCACCGCCGAAGAAGGCCATTTGCTGCTCAGGCGCGAAGACCAACCGCACGTCATCGTAACGCTTGTACCGGTATAGCTGGTAGGCGCCGCCTTGGTACAGTGTGACGACATCCGATCTCAGTCCGGTTTTATCTTTGCTTTCCTTTTCGATGGCGGCGATGGCTGCGGTCCGCGCAGTTGAAGCCTGATCGCTTGTCATGCCTGGTTTCACTGCGCTGGTGACGCGCGGGGTGACATTCTCGATGGACATCAGCACGTTCAGCTCGAGATCCGTGGATTTGATCTCATCGGCTTGCGTTTTCGCATAGAAACCGTCCCGCAGGTAGTTATGCTCGGCGCTGCCTATCTTCTGCAACGTATCGGCGCCGACGTGATGGTTCGTGATGACCAAGCCGTCTGGCGAAACAAAGGATCCGCTTCCACCAGAGTTGAAGCGAACGCTGGCCTTTTGCAAATGTTCGAGCCACTGCGGCGACGGCTCGAACTGATATTTTTCTTTAAGCTGTTTTAGCGGCGGCGCGTTGAAGAGCCACATCCCTTCATCGGCTAATGCGGACGTCGTTATTGCAAGAGCTACAATGACAATAGAACCTGGAACAAATGTGCGAAGCGCATTGGGCATGGGCGGAGCATAGATTGGCCTAACACGCGCGACAAGTTGCAGGGGAAGGTTGTCAGCTTCCCCTATAGGTCTACAGATGTACATTTCGGGATGTTTCGGACCAAGCGTCGGAAAATTGAGCGGCTCGATTTTATTCTAGCCGGCGCGCAAAAATCCGGCACCACTGCGCTGCATTACTTTTTGAGCAGACATCCTGACATCTGCATGGGCGATCAGCAGGAAATTCATTTTTTCGATAATGACACGATGTTCGTTGCCGAACCCAATTATGCGGAATTGCATAAGCATTATCCGCCGATTGCTCCATCGACTATCGCAGGTGATTGCACGCCGAGTTATGTGTACCACGAACCGGGAATGCAACGGATTTGGGATTACAATCCCAAGATCAAATTGCTGATCCTGCTGAGGAATCCGGTCGAGCGTGCGTTTGCCCATTGGAACATGCAGCGATACAAAGGCATCGAGCCGCTGGATTTTTTCGACGCGATTCGAGAAGAAAAAACGCGTATTGCTGGCGCGCCGCCGGCTCAAGCGCGCCGTTTTGCGTATCTCGAGCGAGGATTTTACGGACGCCAACTCGAGCGCGTCTTCAAATTTTTCACGCGCGAGCAAATGAAGGTCGTGAAGTTCGAAGACTTCAAAGCAAAACAGCGCCAGACGCTGACCTCAATCTTCTCTTTCCTTGGCCGTAAACCTGTGCGTTCGCTGCGCAACAAAGACAGGAACATTGTGCCCTACGAGCGGGCGATGAATTGGGAGGAGCGCGTTTTCCTTTACAATCTTTTCGCCGAAGACATCTCTAAAACTGAGCAACTGCTGGGCTGGGATTGCTCGGACTGGAAATTGTGA
>DASXOI010000280.1:0-4001 GCA_036494375.1 Candidatus Udaeobacter sp. | reverse complement strand
CGGTTAGCGCTTTGACCAGCGCGCTCTTGCCATGGTCAACGTGGCCTGCTGTGGCGATGATGAAGTGTTTGGTTGTCGCAGACATGCTTAGCCGCGTCATTCTGGGCGGAGTGAAGCGGAGCGGAACGAGGTCGAAGAATCCCGTTGAACAAAGACACAGCTAATTCCCCGGGATCCCTCGACTTCGCTGCGCTTCGCTCGGGATAACAGCATCGCGTGCCCTCAGCGATGTTCGCCACATGCCGCGCGAATCGCTTTGATCACCAGACCGTCCTGCCCAGGAAAAATTGTGCGCAGATCGAGTTTGAATCGGTTGTCTGCGATGTAGCCAATTACAGGGGGATTCGACGCACGAAGACTGGCTGCGAATTCCGCTAGTGAGCGATCTCCGGGAATGAAGTCGATCGTCACTGACGGCACATCAGACGTTGGCAATGTACCGCCGCCTGTTTTCGCTTTGCCGTGACCGATTGCTCTCTTCATTGGCAACTCTGCCAAACTCGAAGCAATCGCTTTGGCACGGGCGCGCAATGCGTCCTCTGAAGTTTGTAAAAGCGAGAGTGTCGGGATTTCGGCGATTTTTTGATTCAGGTGAAGATCCACAGTCGCTTGCAAGGCGGCAAGGCACAGCTTGTCGCACCGCAGAGCCCGAAAAATCGGTTCGCGTTTCAGCGCGGTGATGAATCGTTTTTTTCCAGCGATGATTCCCGCCTGCGGACCGCCGAAAAGTTTATCGCCACTGAAGCAAACAAGATCAGCGCCGGCTTTCAATACGTCGCCGGGGGTTGGCTCATGCTCTATAATGCCCAATGATTCAGTGGTGATCATCGCGCCGCTGCCGAGATCTTCGACAAACGGAATCCGCTTCTTCTTCGCCAGCGCGCTGATCTCATTCGAGGAAGGCGAATTTACAAAGCCGCTCATGAAAAAGTTGCTGCGATGCACTTTCAGAATCATTGCGGTTTCAGGTCCAACAGCGTGCGCGTAATCTTGGAGTGTGGTCTTGTTTGTTGCGCCGACCTCGCGCAATTTCGCGCCGGTCGCCGCGGCGACAATTTCGCTGATGCGAAACCCGCCGCCGATTTGCACCAGTTCGCCGCGTGAAATGATGACCTCCGGCGCGCCCTCGCCACGGCGAGCAGGCTGTAGTCGCGCCCTACCACGCTGTGTGAAATGGTGAACGATTAACAATAATGCGGCTGCGCAGTTGTTGACGACCGTCGCCGCTTCAGCGTCACAAAGTAAAGCGAGCGCAGTCTCAACATAAGCGCCGCGCCCGCCGCGTTCGCCCTTCGCAAGATCGTATTCGAGATTCGAATAAGCTGTCCCGATTTCATTCAGTTCTTCCACGGCTTCGCGCGGAAGCGGGGCTCGTCCGAAATTTGTGTGAATGACGATTCCAGTTCCGTTGATGACTGATCGAAGTCTGCTGGCCCGAAATTCATCGAGTGAGCGACGGATATCAGCGATAATCGACTCGAATTCGGGAGTCACACGGCTCGTACGAATCTGCGACAGTTTGCGGCGGACAATTTCGACGACGAAAGGCCTCGGTAAATCGGAATGACCGAGAGCATCCAGGATCTTCGACACCGCTGGGATTTGGCGTCGCTTGTCACACCTCATTCGGTCATGCATATCAATGGGCGGCGACGCCGTCGCGGTACGATTCTTCCAATCAATGCGGCGGAATGGGTGCCGGCTTTTCGGAGGACTTTGAGTGTCTCTTTAAGATTGCCCTCGGCGACGCACAGCAGTAATCCGCCGCTAGTCTGTGCGTCGGCCAATAGAATTTGGCACGCCTCATCCGTTCGCGCCCAATCGACGAGAACCGTGGCTCCATTTAGATTGTCGCGGGTTCCTTGCGGAACGCAGCCCAGAGTGACCAGCTCGCGAATTTCGTGGCTGATGATCGGCACAGCAGCGGGCTCGACATCCGCGGAGACATTACTCGCCCGGCACAACGAGATCAGATGGCCTATTAGCCCGTAGCCGGTGATATCGGTCGCGGCGCGAACGAGCCCCAATTCCGCCAAATCAGCGCCGACCGTGTTGATCTGGGACATGAGGGCGATCACATTTTTTTGCAGGGCGCGCGAAGCCATTCCCCGTTTAATTGCAGTTGTGGCGATACCGCTGCCCAGCGGCTTCGTCAGAATGAGCGCATCGCCAGGGCGCGCATTTGCGTTTGTGGTGACGCGTCGGATGTCAACAAGTCCTGTAACCGCAAGTCCGTAGATTGGTTCTGGATTGCGAATGGAATGGCCCCCAATGATCACGCATCCGACCTCGGCTGCCTTGGCGAGGCCACCACGCAAAATCGAAGAAACCACTCTTGGCCTAACGAGATCCTCAGGAAAACCGATGATGTTTAATGCAGTCAAGGGGCGTCCGCCCATGGCGTAGATGTCGGAGAGAGAGTTCGCGGCTGCAATTTGGCCATACGAAAAGGGGTCGTCCACAATCGGTGTGAAAAAATCAACCGTCTGCACGAGTGCCCGATCGCGGTCCAACCGATAGACACCCGCGTCGTCGAATGTTTTCGAACTAACGAGTACGTTTCGGCTTAATGAAATGGGAAGCTGCGGCAAAACTTGGCGCAGGGCCTGTTGGCTCAATTTTGACGCTCACCCGGCGCAGGATGAGAGCGACGTTAACTTCCGGATTTGCTCACGCGACATGCGGTTCACCTCCTTTCAGCTATTCCGTCATTCCGAGCGAAATCGAGGAACCCCGGTGAAATTAGCTTCAAGTACCGCAACGGGATCCTTCGACCCCGAAAGCTTTCGAGGCTCGGGATGACGAGAAAAAATTCGCGGAGAGGATAGGAATCGAACCTACCTCGACACTTGCGTGACGACGACGGTTTTGAAGACCGTGAGGGCCACCAGGCACCCGTCACTCTCCCGGAAAAAGAAAACGTCCAACGCCCAACATCCAACGTCCAACGTCGAATTGTCTGAATTGAGCGTTGAACGTTCGGCGTTGGGCGTTGGGCGTTGAAAAAGCTCCATGCGCAAGACCGGATTGGCTTCGGTCGAGTGCGCGCAATAAGAAATGAAGTTGCTGCGCTATTTTGCCTTCTTGATCGCCTTAAGGATCTCGTCGAAATCTGGCCACTCGCCGGACTCGAGTTTGGAATGGAGCAGTTTGCCATTGGCGCGAATTTCGAAGGCGCCGCCGCTCGAGGGAATCAGCGTAAGCGACTTGATGCGCTCGCCGAGCTCGAGAATTTTGGCCGCCAAACTGACGGCCTTCGGCGTGTAATTTCAAACGACGCAGTATTCGATTGTTACTTCGGTCTTCACCAGAACAAGCTCCTTTCCGCAGCCCAAACTATCGATCTTGCCGGAAAGCGTCAAGATTCATACCGGCGGGGTTTTCGCGCTTCGCGAATGCAGCCTTGACCCAAGTGCGCGCAAGACGGCAAAAAAAAGTGTGCCGCAGCCCGCTCCACTGTGCTGCGGCACAACTTCATGAACCGCGGAAACAGCCGCGGTTTTCAGACCTGAAGGCGTTAGCCCTCAAGATTTTTAAAAGGCGAAATTTACGCCGCTGCGGAACATTCCGAAATTGTTCCTGGGTCCATCGATCACGCCGAAACTCAAGTCGTTAGTCCAACCGAAGTTTCGCGCGAACCGAAATTCGAGACCGGCGCCAAATTGACCGAGTAATTTCGTTTCGGCGCCGAAATGTTCGGTCTGCGCATTGACAGCGAAGGCGTCCGGCGGCCCTTGCGTGTGAAGTTCATCCCGTTCGCCGCCGCCGAAAATCGCGCCCACACCCGCCCATGCATAAGGCGCGAGACGCGTGCACGGAATTGGATAGCGCAATGTGAGTGTTCCAAGCACACTGCCGATGGTATGATTGTGATTGATTCTTCGGTGAACAAATGTCGGAACCGACTGGTCCTCGAAGATATCGAAACCAGGCTTGCTGCCGTCCAGAACAAATCCTTCCAGACCGACACCAGCATAGCGACAGAAGAAATATTTGATGTC
>DASXOI010000279.1:0-2355 GCA_036494375.1 Candidatus Udaeobacter sp. | reverse complement strand
CAACGGACCCATTTCCGAAACCGTCGCACGCACGGGATGCCCCTGCTCGCCGAACACATCCCAGAACACGACCGGGCAGGCTTCGCCGGTGAAATTGTCGATCTTAAGCTCCTTTGCTCGCTCGACGACTTTTGGATTGTTCGCGCCCGGCTGGCTCAAGCCGGCGAGATCGCCTTTGACGTCAGCCATGAATACCGCCACTCCACGGGCACTAAAATTTTCTGCGAGCGTTTGCAGTGTGACCGTTTTTCCGGTTCCCGTGGCGCCTGCGATCAAGCCGTGGCGGTTCGCCATTTTAGGTAGCAAAAAAATCGGCTCCCTGGCTTGCGCGACGAGGATGGGTTCGGTCATGACGAAGAATATGATTGTGCCAACAGTAGCGTCATTGTCCAGCGTAACTCAGGCATCCCTGCCTGACAGGTCACGCACGCTTCCAGCTGCAAAGCGCGGACAAGATGTCCGCACAACGGATCAGGCAAGGATGCCTGAGTTACTCAGTACAGGTATGGTTTCGCGAGCGGAAACGCGTTTCTAATTAATTCAAAGCGCGGCTTCGTATTGTCTGCAACGATTACTTCCACCACATC
The DNA here is from genome assembly GCA_036494375.1 of Candidatus Udaeobacter sp. Classification (GTDB taxonomy): domain Bacteria; phylum Verrucomicrobiota; class Verrucomicrobiia; order Chthoniobacterales; family UBA10450; genus Udaeobacter. Next base: position 1,768 of record DASXOI010000279.1, on the reverse strand, counting down.
GAAGCGGAAAAGAATGTCGGGGTTATCGAGCATTCGTAGCCATGCCAGCGCGCCGCGTGAGATCCGCTTTCGTTTGTCTCGATCCACTGCCGCAAATGGCCGGCCAAAGTCTTCGCGCGTCCGAGTTTTTACTTCGACAAACACCAGTGTGTCATTGTCGCGGCACACAACGTCGATTTCGCCGCCAGTGCGTCCACGGAAATTGCGAAACAGAATTTTGTAGCCGCTACGCTTCAAGAATCGGCACGCTAACTTCTCGCCGCGCGCGCCGCGCCGGAGATGACCGGATTTGGACGATTTCGCCCAAGGCAAGAAGCGGTTGCGCCACTGGCTCGAAAGATCGGCGATGGATCGGGCAAGGGCCGAATTCATGGAGCTTCAAGAGATGCAGTTCTGTTCCGTAACCTTTGTGCTGGCTGAAACAATACTGCGGGAACTGCGCGCAAAAGTCACGCATCATCCGGTCGCGGGTGACCTTCGCGATCACGCTCGCCGCGGCGATGCTCAAACTGATGCAATCGCCATCTATTATTGCCGTCTGCGGAAGTGGAAAAGGAATTACCGGCAAACCATCAATCAAAACGTGGTCCGGCGGTTCGAGCAACGTTTCGATCGCGAGGCGCATTGCATGGTGGCTCGCGCGCAGAATGTTAATCCGATCGATCTCAACAGAATCGACAACGCCGATCGTCCATCTGATTTCCGGATTCGAAATGAGCTCGCAATAGATTTCTTCGCGCAATTCCGAAGCGAGCTGTTTGGAATCGTTCAACCGACGATGCCGAAATTTTTCGGGAAGAATCGCCGCAGCGGCAACGACTGGCCCGGCTAACGCTCCACGCCCGGCTTCGTCAATTCCGGCAATGCGAGAGACTCCCGTGATACGGAGTTTTTTTTCGTAGCGAAATCCGCACCGCCGGCGCATGCCGCATATTATGCAGAAATTCTCATGGTGAGAAGTGAGATGTGAATCGTGAGTGAGAAAACCCTCTCACCAATCACTTCTCACATTTTACTCCCGCACCGCTGTCGCTTCTTTCCCCTTGCGACCGCGAAGATAATTTAGTCTCGCGCGACGAGCGCGACCTTGTTTTTCCACTTCTACTTTTGCAATACGCGGCGAATGCAAAGGGAATACCCGCTCGACGCCTTCACCGTACGAGATGCGGCGCACCGTGAAAGTTTCATTCAGTCCGCGACCCTTTCGGCCGATCACTATCCCAGTAAAAATCTGGATTCGTTCCTTGTCTCCTTCCACAACGCGGGTGTGCACGCGCACGCTATCTCCAACAGAAAATGTTTTGGCATCATTTTTCTGTTGTTCTTTCTCAATCGTATCGATGATTTGATTCATAAAGTCGTCGCCAGCCGCGCGGCTGCGGGCGAACATTTTCCGGCAGGATAGCTGAAATTGCAAACACGAGAGGACATTTAGCAATTTAACGACTCAGAGATTTAGCGATTGGAATTGTCAGAGCCCCGGAATCCTTAAGTCACTGAATCGCGACATCGTTAAATTGGGCTATCTTCGGGGTTCATTCGCGCTCGTAGCTCAACTGGATAGAGCGTTGGCCTCCGAAGCCAAAGGTTGTGGGTTCGACCCCCGCCGGGCGCAGCGCTATAGGCAACGTGGTAGGGACGCCGCATTGCGGCGTCCGGTTATGAAAATCCCTAAGCCAGTGCTTCCAGACGGCTGAGCAGATCCTTTTTGCTCGCTACGCCGACGACCTGATCGCGCAGTTGGCCGTTCTTGAAAAAGAGCAACGCC
>DASXOI010000278.1:0-10286 GCA_036494375.1 Candidatus Udaeobacter sp. | reverse complement strand
GAACCCGAGGACGGCTTCGCCAGCACGCGAGACGCGTGCGCTATCTTACGTCAACGTGATGCACTGAAATGAGCTGACGACGTCGTCGGGGCCTTTTTCGGAGAAGAAACTTTCGTAATATCCGGGGCCGAGGTCCCAATGCGGGCCTTTGTAATAATCGTCGCGAAAAAAACGCCAGACGCCGCTGACCACGATGACGCAGCTCATCCGGTCATTCCAGTAATCGCCGACGTAATGGAAACTCAAATTCGTGCGGGCGTAGGAACCCTTAAATCCAATGTGATCATAAAGCACCAGCTCAGGCAGACGGGTAACTTCCTTGGTTAGCTCAGGCTCGACCTTTCCAGCACCGGAAGAGCGATAGCTGAGCGGACCGAGGCTCCATTTCATGTCGATGACACACCCGTTGTCGGGTGACAATTCAATTTTAGATAGTCGTGGCATAAGCGTGCAGGGCGTTGTTTCCAGTAATTTGATCAGATGAAATCTGCTCTGTCGAGCAAACAGATTACGTCTTCCGAGACGTCTGTAGCATCCGCCATCCTCAGCGGAGAGTTCTGAAAATGGATGCGCTGAGGACAGCGCACACTACAGCACGTGAACTTTAGTTCAGGTCACGGGGATTTCGCCCAGCCGATTACGCCGCAGGCGATGCGTCCGCCAGCGTCGCCGGATGGTTGAGTCTTCAGATCGTCGGGTTTCGCGTGGACGATAACCGCGCGGCCAATCGCTGATTTCGCATCGTTCGCAAGAGAAATCTGATGATCGACGTAATCCAGCTTTGCGTTACCGGAAGCGTCTGCTTCCACGTTGCCCATGTCGCCCTCATGCCGCGCGGCTGCATCCGGCGCGGCGTGCGGTTGATTGGTGGGATTAAAATGCCCGCCTGCGGAACTTCCATCGGCTGCGCTGCAATCGCCGAATTCATGTATATGAAAGCCGTGTTTGCCGGGCGTCAGGCCCGTGAGCTCTGCGTGTACCTGCACGCCATCGGCACCCGGAGTGAATGTGACGGTGCCGCTCACTTTGTTGCCTGCGGTGGGATGCAGCACTGAAATGCCTTTTGATGATGCCGCGGATTTTGCCGCGGGTGTTTGTGCCAGTGCAAACAAACCTGCGAACGATGCAAGCACCAGCCCGACCAAGGAAGCTTTGAACAAGTTCATGTCAGCATGTATTTCGCACCAGTCTGCACTTCTAGTCGCATCAATCTTCGAGTGAGTTCGCCGTAACACCAAAGGCGGAAGCTAAGTCCGAGGTAGAACGTGCAGTCCTCTGCACACCGCTGATGAAGGTAAAACGGCTCGCACGGAGTGATGGGCCCTACCTTAAGCGCGATCCTTCAACTCCGTTGTACCGGACGCGCGCGCGCAGTTGACACAACAAAAGATGTGTCCGTCCGCTTCGACGCCATGGCCTATGATCCGGCAATTGCAGTGTGGGCAAACAGGCGCGAGCGCGTGGATTGCGCACTCGAAGCTATCAAAGATGTGGCGCTCTCCATCCACAACGATTTCAAACGCTTTGTCATAATCGTTCTCGCAAACTTCGCATCTAGGCATACACAAATCGTTCGCGCGAGGGGCAGTCAGTGGCGGTGTCTGATTTCTTCGCAAGCAAAAGATTTCCGCGTCGGCGTGTATCACCGGCAGTGCTCTCATTAACACCTCGCTTTAGCGAGGTGATTTCCGCAGCAATCAGTAGCCGAACCGCTTTAGCGGTTTATATGGCGCAGAGGGACAAAACCGCTGAAGCGGTTCCGGATTCTTGCATGCCTTAGCCACCCCGCTAAAGCGGGGTGTTAATGAAAAATTTCAGAATAGCGGAAGGATCGACACAGACCCACGGCATACACGAGATAACCATGTCTTAGCAGCTGAGCCCTCCTGCGTAAGATCCGGCTCAAAACGTGAGTCCGAAAGCATTCGCGAGGTAATCAACACTGCCAAAGCCAGACGCCGCTGCGGAAATTCTTCTGGCCATGGAGGAAGCGGAAAGTTATCACTGGTCGCCGTCACTGCGGGCAAAGCAGTTGTTCATGCAAACACCAGATGCTACCGGGGCCGCTGTCCCTACTATCGCCGAAACACTGGCGAAACTCGGAGCCGACAACAAAACAGGTCTAACTGATCCCGAAGTCCAGGCGCGGTTGAAGAAGTACGGGCCAAACGCGTTGGTGGAGAAACAGAAAAACGCGTTTGCCGCATTGCTCGCATATTTTTGGGGCCCCATTCCATGGATGATCGAGGCCGCGGCACTGATGGCGTTTATCGTCGGCGACTGGGGCGATTTTACGATCATCACCTCACTGTTGTTGTTCAATGCGCTGCTGGGGTTTTGGGAGGAACACGAAGCTTCCAACGCGCTGGACGCCTTAAAGAGTTCACTTGCCCTAAAAGCCCGCGCGCTACGCGACGGAAGTTGGCAGCAGATCGACGCGGGAACACTGGTGCCGGGAGACATCGTTCGATTGTATCTCGGCGACGTGGTCCCCGCTGATTGCACCCTGATTGCGGGCGATTACATCAGCATCGATCAATCCGCGCTGACGGGAGAATCGCTGCCGGTCAGCAAGAAATCGGGCGAAGAGGCGTACTCCGGTTCGATCGTTAAACAGGGCGAAATGACGGCGGTGGTCACTGCCACCGGCGCAAACACGTTCTTTGGGCGCACGGCTAAACTGGTCGCGGGCGCGGGAAATGTTTCGCATTTTCAACGAGCCGTGATGCGGATCGGCAATTTTCTGATCATCCTCGCGCTGGTGTTGGTGGTAGTTCTCGTGGCCGCTCGCCTTTTCGACATGCGCGGCCATTACGATCGAGCTGTCCTGTTAAGGTTAGCCGAAATTGTTCTGATTCTTCTCGTGGCATCAGTGCCCGTAGCCATGCCGGCGGTGCTTTCGGTGACTATGGCCCTTGGCGCGCGCATGCTTGCAAAGCGCAAAGCAATCGTGTCGCGATTGGAAGCGATCGAGGAACTGGCAGGCGTGGATGTGCTCTGTTCGGATAAGACCGGCACATTAACTGAGAACAAGCTGACTCTGGGCGAAGCACGACCATGCCCTGGCACCGATGCGGACATGTTGGTTTTGATGGCGTCGCTCGCTTCACGCGCAGCCGATAACGATCCGATTGATCTTGCCATAATGGCCGGGCTTAAGGAGGAGTCGGTCCTCAAGCATTATCAACAGGAAGCCTATGTTCCCTTCGATCCTGTGCGCAAACGCACCGAAGCAACAATCACCGATCCATCGGGCGCAGTTTTTCGAGTCAGCAAAGGCGCACCGCAGGTAATCCTGGCGCTGACAAAACTTGCCGGCGCCGATTTGCTCAGCGCGCGGCAAACGGTGAACGATCTCGCGAGTCACGGTTACCGCACGATTGGTGTCGCCGTCGCTCATAGCGATCATGATTGGGTTTTCCTCGGCATTCTGCCTCTGAACGATCCGCCGCGGCCCGATTCGAAAAGCACGATAGCGCGAGCTCGCGCTTACGGGGTGAAGGTCAAAATGGTTACAGGCGATAACGTCGCCATCGCACGGCAAATTGCATCGGAGCTGGACATGGGCGTAAACATCCAACCGGCAACGGAACTTTTCCCGGGCGATGTAACGAAAGGCCAAATCCCGCTTGATGCGGCCCAGAAGATCGATCAAGCCGACGGGTTCGCCGAGGTTTTTCCAGAACACAAATATGCGATCGTAAAAATACTCCAGCAGAATGGTCACATCGTTGGTATGACAGGCGATGGCGTGAACGACGCGCCCGCTCTCAAGCAAGCCGATGTCGGTATCGCCGTTTCTGGTGCGACCGAAGCGGCGCGTGCAGCAGCGGCATTGGTCCTGATCGCGCCCGGTTTATCCGTGATCGTTGATGGGATCGCGGAGGCCAGACGCATCTTCGAACGGATGACAAGCTACGTGCTGTATCGAATCGCCATGACCATTGCCATCATGGTGTTTGTGGTGCTGGCCTCGATCTTCTATCACTTTTTTCCGCTTACCGCGATCATGCTTATCGCTCTCGCTCTGCTGGACGACGTGCCCATTATGACGATTGCGTTCGATAACGCTACTGTCCCGCCGCAGCCGGTGAGATGGGAATTGGACAGAGTGCTGATGATTTCCTCAGTGCTCGGATTACTCGGTGTTATTCAAAGCTTCGGTTTGCTTTACCTCGGCGACACGGTGCATCACCTGCAGCATCCGCAGCTACAAACAATGATGTTTCTGCAACTCGTCGCTGGCGGTCATCTCATGTTGTTTGTGATGCGATCGAGGGGTGCCTTTTGGAAACCGCCATATCCTAGCTCGCGCCTTTTCTTAGCGATCGTGGCGACGCAAATCGCGGCGATGTTCATGTGCAGCCAGGGCTGGCTCGTGCCATCATTGCCTTGGGGAATTATTGGCTTTGTTTGGGCTTACAACATCGCCTGGATGATTGTGCAGGACATCGTGAAACTTGGACTTTATCGCATTCTGGATCCTGCTCATTCGTGGCAGCGACGGTTTTTCGAACCACTCCGATTGTCGATGACTCGCGGACAAAAGGTCATCAGGTAAATCAAAAGAAGATACCATGTCGAACTATCAGAAAAAGTTTGTAGTCAAGCCGACATCCAAGATCCGGTTAAAACAGTTCGACGCCGGCTACCACGGCAAACATGAATCACACAAGTCAGCTGCGCCCGAAATCGAGACGAACCGCCAGAAAATGGACGAACTGCAATATCTTATGTACGCGGAGCACAAGCACTCGCTTCTGGTTGTACTGCAGGGACTCGATGCTGGTGGCAAAGACGGCGTGGTCCGCCACGTCTTCACTGGAATGAATCCGGCGGGCTGCGTTTCTGTTGGCTTCAAGCAACCGACGCCGAAAGAACTGGCGCACGATTTTCTCTGGCGCGTGCATCCGCATGTGCCTGCCAAAGGTTCAGTCGTGATTTTCAATCGCTCTCATTATGAAGATGTGCTGGTGGCGCGCGTTCACGACTTAGTACCAGAAAAAATCTGGTCAACGCGCTACGACGAAATCAACGATTTTGAAGAGCTGATCACCGCGCAAAACAATACGACGATCATTAAATTTTTTCTGCACATTTCAAAAGAGGAACAGCTTGCCCGTTTTGAGAAACGCCTGGATGACCCGGCGCGTCAGTGGAAGATCAGCGAATCCGACTACAAGGAACGCGAATATTGGGATGATTACATCAAGGCGTTCGAGGACGTGCTTGACAAGACGAGCACCGAACACGCTCCGTGGTTCATCATTCCTTCAAACCACAAATGGTTTCGGGACCTGGCTATTTCACAAATTATTGTCCGGGCGATGGAAGACATGGACATGCAATTTCCGAAGCCAACGGTGAATCTCCCGGAGATTCGGCGCAAATATCATCAGGCAGCCGATCAGGAAAAATCGGACAGAAGTAAGAAACGCTAACATTGTCCGGGATCGCGCTACCCCAACGCCTGACGCTCCTGCTGGATGAATCGTCGCTGAACAGAATTCAGCGATGGCTTTGGGTGCTCTCGACCGGGGGCACGTTGCTGGATGGCTACGCCATTTTTGTTCTCGGCGTGGCGATGCCCATCATCATCGCTGATTTTCACATTCAACCCGGCGTGGTCGGCCTCATCGGAGCAAGCCTCGTATTTGGTGCTGTCATTGGAGCAGGAGTTGGCGGGCCGATGGCGGACCACCTTGGCCGAAAGAAATTGATGCTCGCCGACATGATCATCATTGCCGCCGGCGCCTGTACCAGTGCGCTGGCGAAGGAGCCGGCAACGCTTTTCATAGGACAACTGCTCGTCGGCGTCGGAGTAGGTATCGATTTCCCTGTCAGTAGCAGCTACGTCTCCGAAATTCTGCCCAAGGCCAGTCGTGCCCGAATGATGGTGGCCACGATTGCCTGCCAATCGGTCGGTATGTTGCTCGCAGCAGGAATTACGCTGGCCTTGCTAAGGAGCGGAAACCCTCAGGCTTGGCGGCTATTTCTGGCCGCAGAAAGCGCCATTGCCCTGCTCTTTTTTCTTTTACGACTGTCGGCACCTGAAAGTCCGCATTGGTTGATGTCTCGCAATAAATTTGCTGAGGCGACGCAAGCTTTTATTCGGATTATTCCCGAGCAACGACAGGCAGTGTTGCAGCTTACCGGCAACCAAGAGAAGCTCGCAGCTCCTGTTCCGCACGTCGACGCTGGGCTGCCGATCCTGCTTTCGCATCGCTACATAGCGCGCACAGCGCTGGTAACCATTCCCTGGTTTCTAATGGATATTGCCACCTACGGCGTTGGATTGTTCACCCCAACAATTCTGGGAGCGATTGAAATCTCCGGAAAAACGCGTGGATTGACCGGTCGCGATTTTGCTCTCGCAAAAGGTAGCGCCATTATCGATTTGTTTTTGCTAATTGGTTTCCTGCTAGGAATCTGGTTGGTTCCACAATTCGGCCGGATTCGGATGCAGGCGATTGGTTTCGCAGGAATGGCCGTGGGCATGCTGGTATTGGTGGCATCTGTTGGCCTAACGAACTCGAATTTACACATCCCGCTGGTGTTCGGCGGATTCATCATGTTTAACCTGCTAATGAACGCCGGTCCCAACTCGACCACGTTTACGCTCGCCCCAATATTATTCCCCACGCAATTGCGCGGGACTGCAGGTGGATTCGCCGCAGGCACAGCCAAGCTCGGTGCGACATTGGGCGTTTTCCTTCTGCCAATCGTAAAAGAAAAATTCGGGGTTCCAAGCGTTCTTGGAATTGTATCGGCGGTGAGTCTACTGGGCTTACTCGTGACTTTAATTTTCAAATGCGAGGACACAGAATAGCAGCTTTCCGAGCAGGACAGATGGCTCTGGAAAGTGATACTTTTTTGCCGGAGACGTCTATGGAATCACCTCGACAGCGCGATTGGGCGGCGACAGCGAGTTACATTCCTCGAAGCGTCGCAGAGCAAAGACACAAATATTCAGTGTCTCGTGATGCGCCCGATCGAGGAAGGCCAGGAAGCCGAGATTGCGGCGGTGCAGCGACCGATTATTACATTCACGAGAAACCGCATTGAGAAGACGAACACACACGATAAATCTGCATAGTTCTGTTTCGCGAACCGTGAAGTGTGGCTTAAACGAGAGGTGCACCGCGCTGACTGAATGAAATCTCGCCTTGACGATTGCGGTCTTATTTCCGATATAGCCGCCTGTCCTGCGTCGCTTTAGGTCGCGTGGGGCTGCGCTTCTAGCATATGCAACGTTTTTATGGATGGATGCGCCCCCCGCCGATTGCGATTTGGATCGCCTTCCTTTGTGCGCTTTTGACGGCCGTAACTGTCCGGGCACAGGGGCCACAGGCTCAACAGGCCCCTCCGTCGCCTCCCGTCATCCGCTCCATTGACGTGGAATACACCGGGCCTGCATCGATCAGCAAAGAACGCATTCTGGCGCAGATGCGCACAAAAGTTGGCCAGATCTATTCAAATGAGATCGTGCAGGAGGACATCAAGACGCTGTACGGAACCGGTTATGTTCGAAACGTTCGGATATTTGCTCAGCCTCAAGGCGATGGTGTGAAGGTGATCGTTGCCGTTCAAACACAGGCGGTCTTACGCGAGATCGAAATCAACGGCGCCGAACGGGTCAAACCGAAGAGACTTCGCAAAGAGATGAAGATCAGGCTCAATCAGGCGGTTAATGAGCAGGCACTCGAGGAAGCTCGCCAGAAAATTATCGAAATTTATCAGGGCAAGGGATACAACGACGTTAGCGTTGAATACCGCGTGGAACCAATCGACGAGAAACGCGGCACAGCGCGCGTCATTTTCACGGTGACCGAGGGCGTCAAAGGCGCGATAAGCCAAATCCGTTTTGAGGGCAACGCGCACATTAGCCAAAAGGTATTACGCAAACAGATGAAAACCCGTGGGAGAACGCTGATCTATTTCGTCGATAAGACAGGTCGGCTTGATGAAGTTCAGTTGGAGCAGGACTTGGACAAGGTCCGCGAGTACTATCAAAACCACGGCTTCATCGACGTGCAAATAAAGGAAGTGCGTAAAGATCGCACCGCAAAGGGCCCGATGATCATCACGATCGTGATTGCGGAAGGTCCACAATATCACGTCCGCAAACTGTCGGTCACCGGTTACGAGCACACCACCGATGCAAGAGTTCGCGCCTTCTTAAAAATGAAAGAGGGCAGCGTCTATTCGCCGAAACAGCTTCACGACGATGCCAAGGCTGTTGCCGATGCATATGGCAGCGGGGGCTACGTCGATCTTGTGATTACGCCTGAAGGGACGCCTGCCGGCCCGGCGCTCATAGACGTGCACTACCTTATCGAAGAAGGCCCCCGCTCGTTTGTGAACCGCGTGAATATTGAGGGGAACACGCGCACGAAGGACAAGGTTATCCGCCGCGAAGTGCTCGTTGCTCCGGGAGATGTTTTCAACACGGTCCGTGTAGACACCACGAAGAAGCGTCTGGAGAACCTGGGTTACTTTGCAAAAGTCGAGACTTATCCGGAAGACACAGATATACCGGGCCGGAAAGATCTAACAATTCTGGTCCAGGAAAAGCGCACCGGTTCCCTCAGTTTTGGGGGTGGCTTCAGCACGGTAGATAAACTGGTAGGATTTGCGGAACTCACCCAAGGCAATTTCGATCTGTTCAACTGGCCTTCGTTCACCGGGGGGGGGCAAAAATTCCGTTTACGTCTTCAGTATGGAACGGAGCGAAAAGATTTTATTCTGGCAATCACCGAACCTTACTTCCTCGATCGCCGCCTTTCGCTGAGTGGTCAGGCTTTTTACAACGAGGCGAATTACTTGAGCGCCGAGTACGACCAGCGCAATTACGGAATCCTGTTCGAGTTGCGCAAGCCAATCAACGCCTACATGTACGGCAGCCTGGCATATACGCTGCAGGACGTCGACATTTTTAATGTGGACCCGACCTCCTCCGCGTTCATTCAGTCGCAAAAGGGATCGTCCGTTGAAAGCAAGCTCCTCTCAAGCCTGGTCTTTGATTCGCGCGACAATCCGTTGCTCTCCCGCCGCGGTCAGCGCATCACATTTTCGCCCATGATCGCCGGCGGTTTTCTGGGAGGCGATACCCAGATTTACGCGTTCGATCTGGAGGGATCGCAATATTTCCGTTTACCGAAGGATACTATCCTGCTCATCAACGGCGAAATCTCGACCGTCAGCCAATGGGGTAGTGGCAACCAGGTGCCGATTTATGAGCGGCTTTTCCTCGGAGGCTCGAACAATCTCCGTGGCTTTCCCTTCCGCGAAGTTGGTCCACAGGATGAAAACGGCGAGCCGATTGGCGGTCAATCAATGGCGCGCACGACGTTTGAATGGACTTTTCCCATCATAGAAAAAGCGCGGGGCGCACTGTTTTATGACATGGGTTTTGTGAATAGCAGCGCGTGGTCTTTTGGCTTCAATCATATGGCCTCGGATGTCGGTGTAGGAATCCGGCTTGATTTGCCGATCGGTCCACTACGCCTCGATTACGGATACCCGGTGATGCGTGACGGGTACAACGGCGGCGGCCATTTCAATTTCAACGTGGGCTATCAATTTTGAACGAATATATGTGGTTGCACTCTAACCCGATTCGTCCAACCATATCCTCTGTTTTTATGAAAAAGTCTCTGTCAATACTCTTTGTGCTGACGCTGGTTGCTCCAATTGTGGCCTTCGCACAGGGCACAGCCAAAATTGGAACCGTCGATATGCAGCGAGCGTTCAAGGATTACACTAAAACCAAGGACGCCGAGGTTAAAATCAACGACGCCAAAAACGCCGCCAAAAAGGAATACGATGACAGGGCGGAAGCTTACAAGAAGGCGCTCGATGAAATTAACAATCTGAATAAGCAGCTTGAGTCTCCGGCATTAAGCGCGGACAAAAAGACGGGCATGGCCAAGGAGCGCGATGACAAAATCGCCAACATCAAAAACATGGAACGCGAGATCAGCGACTTTCGTCAGACGCGGGAGCATCAGTTGCAGGAGCAATTGATGCGAATGCGCGAGGGGATTGTGAAGGAAATCACCGACGTCGTCCTGGAGAAAGTCAAAACCAAAAACCTCGATTTTGTGCTGGATAAATCGGGCGTCAGCATCAATGGGGTTCCTGTTGTGCTGTACGCGCCGGAAAACGTTGATTTCACAAACGAAATCATTGAAGTACTAAACAAGCCCGGCCGCGCTACCACGTCGGCCAGGAGGCCTGCTGCAGGCGCGTCCGTCACCCCGGCGGCAGCAAGAGCTACGAAGCCC
>DASXOI010000277.1:0-5851 GCA_036494375.1 Candidatus Udaeobacter sp. | reverse complement strand
GTGGCTACGAGTAGCTGCAACGGGCTACGAAAATCCAGCTCGCAATGCGCCGTGGGGTAAATCTTTGGCCAGGCCTTCAGAAGCTGCGCGACGCGCTCGCGAGTGGTCATCCGGCTATTATTCTCCAAAAGGTCTATAAATTTCAATCCGCCTCTGATTAATCGCGCGGAATGGCCGCAGTCGCATGGAGTTGAGTCAAGGATTGGGTTATTGCGGGGTAGGCGAGGGAGACGGCGAACCGGGCTGTGTATCAGGTGACTGTGAGTTGGGAGATGCTATCGCTTCCATCATCTTTCTTCGTTCCTCTTCCAGACGACGCAATCGCTCGGCCCGATCTGCTGTTGCCGTGCCTGTTTCAGCCGTTCCAGCACCCAACAATGAGTGGTCATGAACGAGGGCCTGAAGTTCGGGAGGAAGCTGTTGTATTCTCCTTTCCCTTTCGGCCTTCGCCTGCTCGGGATCTGACGTGTGGCCCTGAAGCGCAGCTTCCCGCTCCTTTGCAAGCCTTGCAGAATCCATCTGCGTGCGGTTGGGAATCAGCGCACGAAGCTCCGGAGGGAGCTGTTGTAATCGCTTTTCTCTTTCCGCTTCTACCTCCGCGGGGTTCCGAGCCTGCTGCCGCGGCTGAATGATACGGCTGTTCGCCAAGGCTTTTTCCCTTTCGACTAATGCTTTCTCTCTTTCATCAAGCGCCTTCTCGCGGGCGTCCAGTTCTGCTTTCGCTTGAGTAAATTTTGCTTCAGCTGCCGAATCCTGTTTTTGGCAGGCGCAAATCATCGCAAAACAGCTCAACATCGAAAGGACAAAGATTCTTTTCATTTCTGGAGCAAACTACACGTCCTTGTGATGAACAATAGCTAACACGTATTCACGACTACTTTCGCCGCTGGTTCGCTCGTCTCGAGCTGGGCGGTCACTTTTTGGATTTGCGTGGCCTGTTCTGGCGATTCGCTTCATCTGACGGTGGAGACCGGATAAAGAAAAGCCGCCACTTCATGAAAAGTGGCGGCTTTGTGAAGGAGTTTTGGCTTTAAGGCCTAACTAACTGCTACTCATTATGTGCGGTCAGTTGCGGGGCGGGCTTGTTTACCTGGAATCTGCGCGCTCACTTTTGAACTTGTGAGGTCAGAGCTGAGGTCAGAGCTTCCATTCCTTTCTGTTGCCGCGCGACTGTTGACTTCAACTCCGCAATGGTCGCGTCCTGTGCCTCGAGCTTTTTGTGCGCTTTGAGGAACTCGTTGAGAAGCATCGCGTTTACGGTCTCGTTCCGCACGGTGTAGATCTGACCATCCTGATATGCAACCAGGTTCGGGTTTACTTTAGCGACCTCTTCGGCAATCAAACCAAATTCAGACCCGTTCTTACCGTCGCTCTTGTAGTGGAAAGTCACCAGCTTGAGCAAGAGTATCGCTTCGCCGGTCATCTCCATCGGCTTGATGGCCTTCCTAAACCGGAGCGGAAGAACTGGCCGTACCGAGCTAGCCGACGGAGTCAACTAGCGGCGGGATGGCGTCGTTCCACGCGCGAACTTTTAGCAGCGCGAAATTCGCCAGTGAGCTTTGCCGCGCGACAGTACCGCCTGGACTTATTGCGGCGTAGGAGATGGAGTCAGCGAAGCATCCTCCGCCGCAGGAGACATTGCCGCGCCAGACGTCTGCGCTTGATCAAGCTTTCGCTGCCATTCGCGTTGTAAGTCTTCGGGGCTAAGCTGTCTTTGGTTAGACAGGATGCTCCTGTCTGGTCGCGCCTCCGTTGGATCGGATGATTTTCGTTTGTTCATGCGGCTTTCGGCTTTCACTTGCGAAGCATCTGGAATCAGCGCCCGAAACTCGGGCGGCAGCTGTTGTATTCTTTTGTCTCTTTCCGCTTTGGCTTCAGCTGCGTTGGGAACCTGTCTTGGCGACTGAAGTTCAGGCCGAATCGTGTTGGTGTTCGCCGCAGCCTTCTCTCTTTGAGCCAACGCCCTTTCCCTGGCGTCTATTGTTTTCTCTTTTTCGCCCAAGGCTGTCGCGCGCGCGTCCAACTCGCTCTTTCGCTGCGCAAGTTGCGCTTCAGCGGCCGAATCTTGCCTTTGGCAGGAGCAAATCATCGCGAAGGAGGCCAGCGTCGAAAGAAGAAACATGTTTTTCATGTGAGCAGCACAGAGTTTACTGATGGATAATTCATAGCAAGAAAGGCGTTCGCCGCGAGGGCGAACGCCTTTCCAATTCGCCTCGGTGCTTTTAACACGCAAGGCCACACTTTCGGAGTACTACGGTTGGTTCGCGACTATTTGTGGTGCCGGTTTGCTCGCCTCAAGCTGGGCACTCACCTTTTGGATTTGCGCGGCCTGCTTTTTCAGTTGGGCGGTGAGAACTCCCACTGTCGATCTTAACTCGGCAATGTTTGCTTGCTGTTCCTCGACTTTTTTGTGTTCTTTTAGGAACTCGTTAAGCAACAGGATGGGGATCGTCTCGTAGCGCACGCCGGTGACCTCCCCTTGGGGATTACGCGTTATCCAGTCGAGGTTTACCTCGGCGACTTCTTCCGCGACCAAGCCAAATTCGGGCTCGTTAGTGTTATCGCTCTTCCAGTGAAACGTCACGGGTCTAAGAGCCAGGACGCCTTCACTGAGCTTATCGACCGGTGCAATGTCTTTTTTGAATTTCCGTGAGGATAGAGTCGCATCGGCGAGCTTATTATTGGGGCCAACCACTACAGCGTGGGACCCAGCGACCGGCGTTTGGTTGAAGATGCCGCCGACAAAACAGCTTGAAGCTCCATTCGCAGTGTTGAACATGTCGCCGATCGAAACGCTGGCAAAGCCTAGCAGCGTCAACATTTGGATGCCCCCGGTGCTCATGCTGGCGCCGATGGAGATAGCGTTGGCCACCGCGCTGGGGTTGGCGATGGTAATGCCGCCGGACGTTGAGGCGTTGCCGATGCGGATGGCGTTGCTTTCTCCCGCAGTGCCGTCCGTACCGGAACCGATGCAAATATTGTTGCTTTCCGTCCCAGTATAGTTGGAGCCGGCTAGCTCCCCAACGGCGGTATTGTCGTCGCCGCCCGCCATGGGTTCGAGCGCCCCAGCACCGACGGCGGTGTTTCTGGCGCCAGTAACATTAGCCCTCAATGCAAAGCCGCCGACGGCCACGTTGAAAGCGGTTGTAGTATGCTGGGCCGCGAAAGTACCCACGGCAGTGTTCGTGGGGGCCGAAGTGTTGTCCATGAGCGCCTCAAAGCCGACCCCGGTGTTGGCGTCGCCAGTGTTGTTTAAAAGCGCGAAGGCCCCAACGGCCGTGTTGTTATCGCCAGTGTCGTTGAATTCAAGTGCGGCAGCTCCATTGGCCGTGTTGTTGGTGCCTCCCGTATTGAGCAAAAGCGCTGCAGCGCCAGTTGCCGTATTGTCATCCACGGCGTTGAGGACCAGCGCTCCAGCGCCAACACCGGTATTGAAGTTGCCGTCGCCCACTGAGAATAGCGCACGCCACCCCAACCCTGTATTTGCATTGCCGGCGCCGATGATCTGAAGCGCATTGCACCCTTCTGCTGTGTTGAACGCGGGATAGCACCCGTCCGGCGGTGGAGCGATAGCTTGCGCTGATATTAGCGCAAAACAGGCCAACACGGGTAAAATGGCCACCAATATTCGATTTTTCATAGATTAATTTCCCCTTTCATTTTGTTTTGTTTTTGGCCGCCCGTGAATTCTCCTCATGCGCCGTGAAACCCGCACATGCGGGACGGTCCCACTAGAAGTCATGTCCGGCCATACTGTTTCTTAAAAAAGGTTTTGGCAGGCTGGCAGATATGCTGTCAATACAAAAAATAGGGCGTATGTTTAACATAGGGTTACCTCCTACAAGGTTTTCAGGCCGAAGAAGAACTAGCAGGATCAGCAGGACAGCGCACCCGATCCTATGTTGAGTTTGTCCTAAAATTCTTTTCCTGCTTTGCCGATTGGCCTATTTTGCCATTGTGCAGCAAATGATGAAGGCGGTTGTAAAGGCCGAACGCGAGCCGGGTCTATGGCTCGAAGACGTTCCGGTTCCCGAAGTTGGCGGCGATGAGGTGCTGATTCGGGTGTTGAAAGCATCAATCTGCGGTACCGACGTGCACATATACAATTGGGATGAGTGGGCGCAGAAAACCATTCCAGTGCCGATGACCATTGGTCACGAGTTCGCCGGTGTTGTTGATGCTGTGGGTGATCACGTGAAAGGATTTGCGCGCGGCGATCTGGTGGTGGGCGAGGGACACATCACCTGTGGACACTGTCGCAACTGTCTGGCTGGACGGCGGCATCTTTGTCCTAACACCCAAGGGGTAGGCGTTAATCGTCCTGGCGCGTGGGCAGAATTTGTGGCGATACCTCAGGAGAATTGCTGGCACGCCGATCCAACGATCCCGCTGGATGTCCTTTCCTGTTTTGACCCGTTAGGCAACGCGGTGCACACTGCGCTCTCATTCGATCTGGTCGGAGAAGATGTGCTCATCACTGGTGCGGGCCCGATCGGTTGCATGGCGATTCCGATTTGCAAACGCGCGGGCGCGCGCCACGTGGTTGTCACCGACGTAAACCCGTACCGTCTAAATCTTGCGCACACAATGGGCGCGGATCTCACGCTTGATGTGCGCACTGAGAAGCTCACCGAAGCGATGCAGAAGCTCGGGATGAAGGAAGGGTTTGACATAGCGCTGGAAATGTCCGGCAACCCGAAAGCATTCGCCGATATTTTACCAAACATGTTTCACGGCGGCAAAATCGCCTTGTTAGGCATCATGCCAGGCAGCGCTGCCATCGATTGGAACACAGTCGTGTTCAGCGCGCTCACCATCAAAGGCATTTACGGCCGCGAAATGTACGAAACGTGGTACAAAATGACGGCCATGATTCAGAGCGGACTGGATATTTCTCCCGTCATCACCCACCGCTTTCCGTACACGGAGTTCAAGGAGGCAATCGAGTTAATGAAATCCGGTAACTCCGGCAAAATTGTCCTTAACTGGAGCGAACAAGGAGCGACGGCTTCCAAGCCGTCGAGGTGAAGCTGACAGCTGTGAAGCCGTCATCTTGGCTGGCTACCGCAGTGACGCGGCTTCTTTCTGCCGGCCTTCGAGCTCAAGCACCATCCGTTTGATGTGCCTGTAATCCTGGTGGCGGCGTAGGAATTGCAGACTCTCTTCCGGATCGCCCCATTTTAGAACTTCGATCATCTCCGCACGCGCGCCCCAGCTATTCATTTCACGCTGGTTCGCCATGTAAAGATCGATGGTGTTACGCCCTGAAAGCGCCCAACCGTAGTCTTCCACGCGGTAGTTTTGTCCGGTCGAGAGTAGCCGAAAAACTGTGCCGGCCGGCCAGCGAGACCAATCGGCCGCTGCGCTGCCGATCTGTGGCGGACCGGATACGACTACAGCGCGTTTGACGGCGTGAGTTATTCTTGGCGCACGTTTCGGACCGGGTGTGACGGTTTCGGGTTCGTCCATTGAGAACCGTTGCAGGCGTGGGGAATATGAGGTGCTCTCATTCACCGGGATCGCGCGCGGCACTTCGTAGGCTAGCGTTGCGCGCGTTACAACTTCAGCTCGGTGAATCGCCGGACCGGCAGCATGCAATTCTCCACCGAGAGCGTTGTGATTACTGTACTGAAGATGGTCGGATTCAGTATGCGTGTACGCAGTGGTGCGCACCTGCTGAAAACTCGTCTTGCCAAGCGGCGGTTCGTAAGCCGGCAATGCATGATGGTGTGTGGTGCCGCAGCCTGTAAGGAGAATGAGGGCGATGAAAACCGCCAGCAGGATTAAGGCAAGGTTACGACGCTCAGCGTAGGTCAAGGCAGATCACCTGATCGAGTTATTAACAAGTTAT
>DASXOI010000276.1:0-5625 GCA_036494375.1 Candidatus Udaeobacter sp. | reverse complement strand
CGCGCCTCATCCCCGTTAGTTGTTTGGGGAGCAGCAGGAACACGTGCTTCGTCATTCGCAGCCGCAAGCCGGATCGCGAAGCACCTTCTTATGCGCGGATCGGTTGTCGAACGCGGCACCTGAATGCCTTCTGCCAAAGTGATCTCGTTAGACTGAGCGGAAGCAAGGACACCCTTGCCGAACACCGCACCGCCCGTCAGTACCACGCCGACCTGGCCTAAAAACTTGCGTCGGCTAGACACTTTGGAAGCAGTGCTGCCCGAAGGTTTTCCTGTTTCGGTAATATTAGCGACGGCATTTTTCTGATTCCTGAGAGTAGTCATAGAATTTCATACGGGCCTTTAGCCCGCGTAGCCATGCAGGTTTTGGCAAAAAGCAGCCGTTTTTTGCGGTCCAAACCGCACTGGCTAGGCTATTGCGTGACATGGTTGGCCCGCCAGTTAATTACAAATGGCCCCTCCGGACAATAACAATCCTGCAGGCCTGCGGATTTTATCTGATGCGCACCGTTAGAAGCCATAGATGCGTGGCCATTCGCCGTATTCTCGACCTTTGACGCTGCTTTATCAGGGCGGCTGGTAACAAACGCGCAGCCTATCCAACTGCCAGTACCGCTTGGACGCATGCGCCCTCGCAATTCGCGAAGCTTCCAGCATGCGTTTATTTTCCGGTCGCATGCGCACTAAGCGATTCCAACTCCGCAACTTCATCAACGGCGAATTCGCCGAGCCCAACCCCTTCCTTGTCATTCCGAGCGAAGTCGAGGAATCTCTGGATATTTCTTCGTGCAGCTTGGTGTGACCCAAATGCTTTTTAGTATCCGGAATTTCATCAACGGCGAATTCGTCGAACCGATCAGTGGCCGATATCTCGACAACGTCGAACCGGCCACGGGTAAGCCGTATTCGCAGGTGGCCGACGGCGACGCTCACGACGTTGATCTCGCGGTGGCTGCAGCGGAGAAAGCGTTTCGCGATTGGTCGAGAAGAACCGCAACCGAACGGTCGAACTTTTTGCTGCGAATTGCCGAGTTGATCGAGCGGGATCTTGAAAAGTTCGCTCGCGCTGAATCGATCGACACCGGTAAACCGATTTCACTGGCGCGCTCGTTGGATATTCCGCGCGCGATCGCGAACTTCCGGTTCTTCGCCACGGCGATTCTGCACACAGAATCGGAAGCGCACATCACCGACAACATTGCGTTCAACTACACGCTTCGTCAGCCGCGCGGTATCGCCGGACTAATTTCGCCGTGGAATCTTCCGCTTTACTTATTGAGTTGGAAAATCGCGCCCGCAATCGCCGTCGGCAATACCGCCATTGCGAAACCGAGCGAGCTGACGCCAATGACCGCATACATGTTGTGCGAGATTGTGCGTGAAGCCGATCTGCCGGAAGGGGTCCTAAATATCGTCAACGGAACTGGGCCGCGCGTCGGCGCCGCGATTACCGCGCATCCCAAGATCAACACCATCTCGTTCACCGGCGGCACACTCACAGGTAAAAAGGTCGCCGAAGCATGCGCGCCATTGTTCAAAAAGGTGTCGCTCGAGCTAGGAGGCAAAAATCCAAATATTATTTTCGCCGATGCCGATCTCGACGCCGCAATCGCCGGCAGTGTGCGTTCATCATTCGCAAACCAGGGACAGGTCTGCTTGTGCGGTTCGCGTCTGTTTGTCGAGCGATCGGCTTACAAGGATTTCGTCGAGCGCTTCATCGAAAAAACGGCACAGTTGTGCCAGGGCGATCCGCTGGATGAAAAGAGTGAGCAGGGCGCGATCGTCAACCAGACGCAGCTCGAGAAAGTAAAGTTCTATGTCGACCTGGCACAGAAAGAAGGCGGCAAAATCGTGTTAGGCGGTTCTGCGCCGGAAGCGCCTAACGAGCGTTGCCGCGAAGGTTATTTCTTCCAGCCGACAGTCATTACCGGACTGTCGGTTTCGTGCCGGACAAATCGCGAAGAAATCTTCGGCCCGGTCATAACAATCACGCCCTTCGATACCGAAGAAGAAGTGATCAATCACGCCAACGACGTCGAATACGGCCTGTCGTCGAGCGTCTGGACGCAAAACCTCAGCCGCGCCCATCGCGTCGCCGAGCGAATCAACACCGGCACGGTCTGGGTAAATTGCTGGCTCGTGCGCGATCTCCGCGTCCCTTTCGGCGGCATGAAACAAAGCGGCGTCGGCCGCGAAGGCGGTGAAGAAGCTCTGCGGTTCTTCACCGAACCAAAGAACGTTTGCATCGCGAAATGATCGCTCGCGACGGGAGTCTGATAGCAATCACAGCGCTGATCGCGCTAACTGCAGAAGCACAAAACATCCCGAAGGGTTTCATTGTCCCGAAGTGCACGATCTCGCCTGATGGTCGTTTTGGACTAACCGTCCCCGTTTTGGAGCACCACGCGGATTCCGAAAATCCAAAGAACAGTGTTATCGACTTAAAAACTGGCAAGACTGTGGCGGTAATCAAAACGAAATGGTCTGCATGGAATGTAATGGGTCATGGTGGGGTTCTGCCAAGTCGTTGGTCAGCAGACGGATCGCTGTTGCTCTGGGAAGTTGAGGGTAAATGGTTTCGTGATGCTGTTGTTCTCCTTAAGTTTAATAACACCGCACTTGAGTGGCAGTGCGACATCACTGCACTCGCACATCGTGAAATTCTGGAGCGGACGAAACATGGTGCGCCCGACAAATATGCCAAAGCGAAGAAGGCAAATGCAGGAAGTGGTTCTGCTTACCCAGAAGGCTTCACCATCGAAGTAGTCGCTCTGGATCCGATAGCATTTCCAGTCAAGGTGCGAGCGGCGCTCACTTCTGATCCCAAACAGATCGAAGGTTTCCCCCAACTGGGTTCAGAGCTCAGCGGAACCGTTGACGAACACGGAAAATTCATGGTCACGGATTTTCATCTGAAGGACGGCGCTTATGAAAACTTGGAGGAAACGGCCCCGGCTCCAGCAGAGTGTCCTCGCGACTACGACGCCGAGGAAACAGCTCGAATCGGAAAATAATTCGGCGCCGCCCCGTGAGAATTTGAGGCGTTGAGAAAGTCCGTTTTCATCCGAGTAATCCGTGGTTATTGCTCAGAAGTTGATAGTTGAGAGCTGATTATTGAGAATCGTGAATGAGCAAGATCATTCGCGGGAGTTGTCTGTGTGGCGGCGTGCGGTTTGAAGTTGATCCGCCATTCATTCAGGCGAGCCACTGTCATTGCGAACGTTGCCGGAAGCATTCCGGAACGGCCGTTTGCACCCAGGCACGTGTGTTGCGCGAGCAGTTCCGTCTGCTCCAAGGCGGGGAATTGATTAAGATCTATGGAAAAGGGGAAGGCGCGGTAAAAGCGGTCTGTTCAAATTGCGGTTCGAGTTTATTCGGCGGCGATTGGCCGGACGGCCCGCAGGTATCAATTCGAATGGGCGCGTTCGACGATGATCCGGAAATTCGGCCACAATTTCATACGTTCGTCGCCGATCGCGCGCCGTGGGATACGATCACTGACGATCTTCCACAGTACCAGGAACGGCGGCCGCAAAAATAGTTGATGGTTGAGAGTTGAGTGTTGAGAGTCAGTTATGTGTCGAGCCATCAAGATCCTGCACAATTTTTCACCACCAGCGACGAGTGACGAGATTCGCGCTTCATCGCTCCAATTTGTTCGGAAGCTTTCCGGATTTACAAAGCCATCGCGCGCAAACGAAGAAGCATTCAATCGCGCGGTGGACGACGTGGCCCATGCCGCGCATCATCTTCTTGAATCGCTAGTCGCTAATACGCCGCCGCGGAATCGCGAAACCGAAGCGCTGAAGGCGAGAACGCGATCGGCCAAGCGGTATGGGATCGGCAGGACCGTAGCGGCGTGACGGATTGTCGAGAGATTTGCGCGGATCTTTGCAGATCACGGGAAGAACACTCCTAATCGGTACGCTGGAGCGACCGGCCGCCGACTTGTCGACGATGGCTACTTAGGCGGGGCAAGAACCAGCCACGCCCAGCCAGCAAGGAAACACACACCGCCCAGAGGAGTAACTGCACCCAGCCAACGGTGATTTGTTAGGGCAAGCAGATACAAGCTCCCGCTAAACAGAAAAATCCCCACAAGCAGCAGTAAGCACGCCCCACGGTTGATTGTCCCGTAGAGCGCCAGCACGAGGAGCGCTATCGCATGCACGAACTGGTAAAACACCGCCTTGTTCCAGACATCAACCATTCCCCGCCCTTCAAGGGCCGATCGCAAAGCATGCGCACCAAACGCTCCCAGCGCTACTGCCAGGAAGCAAAGCGCAGTTGCGATTCGAAAAAGCAAAATCGACATCCAGCTATTATGTCATTCCGAGCGAAGTCGAGGAATCTCTAAATCTTGCTTTGGTCTTGTGCTGATTCGAAGGCATTCGCGCCAAGGTTTGAGATTAACGTTGGTACTTCCGGTGAACTTGCGGGATTTCCAACTCCTTTTTCAAAGCGTCAAGGCGGATCGCCTGTTTCGTCGAGTCGTTGTGACATAGAAAATTGTTCCCGCCACTCCAAGGGCCGCTGCTCCGAGAAAATTCAGTGCGGGTCCGAGTTTCCACAGATATGCGCCAAGAATTGCACCGCTGCTCACGACCAGGTCGCGGACCAGATAATACGCGCCGATCATTTGTCCGCGGCGTTCCGGATCAGAGTAACCAATGATTAGCGCTTTTCGGGACGTATCGCCAAACTCCTTTAACCCGCGGATCGTAAACGCAATGGCCAGCGCGGAAAAACTGCGCGACATCAGCAGGCTGATCGGAAAAAGCGTGAACATGACGAAGGTCACGATTACGAAGGGCTCGCGCCCATATCGATCGGCGTAATGCGATGCGGGAATGATACACAATGCGGCGGCGAGCATTTCTATTGTCGTGAGAATGCCTATTTGCTGAGCGCTCATACCGATGTAGTCCATCGCAAAAATTACGATCCACGCATAGGGAACTCGTTCGCAAAAACGAATCAAAATGTCGCTTAACAGCAAACGTCTCATCGGCGCATTGAATTGACGCAAGTTCTGCCAGAGACTCCAGCGCCCCGCCGCCCGCGCGGTAGCGGCGACGACCCGCGATTCAACCGAGTCTTCGCGGAATTGGCGCTGGACGAAAATCGTGAGGGCAGAGAGAAAAATCGAGACGATGAGCGCAATTCGAACGCCGTGGATGATTCCGAAGTGATCGATCAACATCCCGCCCAAAATGGGCGCGACCATGATCGGCAGTCGTTTGATTACTGATTGCACGCCTATACCCATGGAATGGCGGTTCGCTTCGAGCGCAGCGCCGACAAGCGAAAACGTTGCAGGCAAGGAAAAACAACTCCATGAAAGAAAGAAAAACATCCCAGCTATCACTCCGCCCCAATTTGGAATCAGTAAGACCAGCGAGTAGCCGACAATTGACACCACATTAAAAATGATGAACGCCCGCCGATGTCCCCAATGGTCTACAATTACTCCTCCGGGATACGCGTAGACGGCACCCAGCAAAGTGCGCAGCGCATCATAAAAACCGATGACAAAAACTGTCGCGCCGAGCGCTTGCAGATACTTCGGCACAAAACGCATCCAAAGCTCTTCACCAGCGCCTATCACAAAAATGGTGATGAGCAG
>DASXOI010000275.1:0-4719 GCA_036494375.1 Candidatus Udaeobacter sp. | reverse complement strand
CTGCTCATCAGAAAATTCCAGAGGCGAGTCCCTCCGCCCCAGCATTTGATGCTCATGCTGCCGAACGTTTCGCAAAGTTAGCGCTGCAGTGTGTGCATAAGCAATATCCGAATAAGATCAGTCACGTTCTGAACAGCGACGCTGATGTCGCGCCGCCATGCAAACTGACGCCGGCGTTTTGCGGCTGCTATGATTGGCACTCGTCGGTGCACGGACATTGGCTGCTGGTGCGACTGTTGCGCACATTTCCAGACGCGCCATTCGCAAAAGCCGCGCGGGATGCTTTGCGGGAGAGCCTCACCGGTGAAAATCTCAAGGTCGAAGCGGCATATCTACGTGGAGAAGGCCGCGCGAGTTTCGAACGGCCGTATGGTTTAGCGTGGCTGTTGCAACTCTGCGCCGAGCTGCGCGAATGGGACGATCCGCAAGCACGAGAAATGTTGGCAAACCTGAAGCCGCTTGAAGATGCAGCGGTCGAGCGGTTGGGCGCGTGGCTACCGAAACTTTTGCACCCGATACGCATCGGTGAGCACAATCAAACCGCGTTCGCGCTGGGGCTGCTTCTGGATTCTGCGCGGATCAAAAATGACCAACACCTCGCCAAACTGGCCACAGATTCAGCGCGAAAATTTTATCTCGCGGATAAGAGTTGTCCGCTCGCATACGAGCCTTCGGGTGAAGATTTTCTTTCGCCCTGTCTGGCCGAAGCCGACGTGATGCGTCGCGTCTTGCCGCAGGCTGACTTCGCGAAATGGCTGACGCAATTCTTACCTCAAATTCCGAGAACGGCTACGGTGGATTGGTTACCGGTGGCGATTTCACCCGATCCGAGCGATCCAAAGCTGGCGCATCTCGACGGATTAAATTTGAGTCGAGCGTGGATGCTGGAAGGCATTCTGTCTTCTCTTCCTGCTGATGATCCCCGGCGTCCAGCGCTCGCGAGCGCAGCAGAAGCGCATCGGCGCGCCGGACTCGCAGCGGTTACCGGCGAACATTACGAAGGCGGCCATTGGCTCGGCAGCTTCGCGGTTTATCTCACGACGCAGCGCGGGATTCGAAAGTGACGAGCGAACAATCAAGGACTGACGGCTTCCCAGCCGTCAGTGTTTGCTGCACAAGGTCTTGTGACTTGCTGCGTTTCGCCCGAAAAATAGCGCGCGTCGCGTCGACGGCTGCCCAAGCCGTCGCTCCTTGACTGTCGAAAAGCGCCGCTCGGGTTACAGCTCCGCCGTGAGTTTTGATTCCGAGCGAGGCGCTCCGCCCGAAGGATTCCAAGCGCGTCGCTGCCAGAAGTCTGCAAGATCATTTCGGCTGCCTCGGAAAATGTTGAGTTCTGCCCTTCTGACGTTCGCAATGCCTATGGGATAAGCAGAGCGTGGCAGGCCGCATTTACCGTCCCCGCAGTATTGCCACATAGCCCAGTAATTCCAGGGCGCCGTCGCACGCGGCTCTTTCGAATAATTTGCAACCCAGAGCCAGCAATTGCTAAGCGTTTGTTTCTGTGCAGGAGTCACTCGCGCGCTATTCAAGACCTGCGCGAGATGGTATTCGCCCGAATAAATGCCGGGATATACACCAGTGCGTGAACGGATGCGTTCGACAAACGCGACGGCTTGGTCAGCGCGCATCGTTCCCCCGGGATAATGACCATTCTTTTCGAAATCGAGCACCAGCAGGACGCCTGAGTTCGGTCGCACCGCGGGATTGGCTTGTGCCCACGCACCGGAGACGACACTGAGAAAATGATCAGCCTGCCGAATTGGATCGCTTCCGTTGGCGTAGTGATATGCTCCCCAAAGCAATCCAGCTTGTAACGCCTCCATTTGGCGATCCAAATATTTTGGGTCGCGAACGAACGGCGGATACGTCGCTTCGTGAATTACACCCACGATGCCCTGACGTTTCATTGTCGCAAAATCGGGGCGCATCATGTCGTAGTGAGAAAGATTCACTACGTTCGTTGCTGAAAAGGCGGCCGCCGGAATCAAAAACAGCAAAGCAGCGTTGCGGAAAATCGACGATTTCATCAGAGCAC
Organism: Candidatus Udaeobacter sp.; assembly: GCA_036494375.1. Lineage (GTDB taxonomy): Bacteria > Verrucomicrobiota > Verrucomicrobiia > Chthoniobacterales > UBA10450 > Udaeobacter. The sequence continues at coordinate 2,684 of DASXOI010000275.1, read as the reverse complement.
AAAACGCGGCGAACATATCGAGCAGATGTAGTCGATTTTCAAGTGTAGCTTGCATTTTTCCAAAATTTTTTACTCAACCGCCGAACTCAACCGACGTTATCATAGCGTCCAAGTCGGACACATTGTTCACGTTTTGGAAAAGTCGCCTCTCGTGTTCCGTTACAGTTATTTCCCGCAGTTTTCCAGCCGTTACCAGGTGACGAACGACGTTTTGCAATGAAAAATCGGAGCCTGCGAGCGCAGTACGAAAATCAATCTCTGCTTCGCGCGGATACATGGCCGCCAGCGGTTCGGCGCGACTGTTGATTGTCGCAACAATGCCCTGGCCAGGCTCGATCGCATCACATATCGACCGAAGGTAATTTTCCGTCATGAAGGGCATGTCGATCGCAAGCGCAAGAAGATGGGTGGTGTGAATCTTCACCAGGGAAGCGGCAAGTCCGCTGAGCGGTCCGCGTGATGGCGGAACATCTGCCACAAACGTCACGTCGTGCGGACGCCATTTAGGATCAGTCCTCGCAGAAATAAAAATCTCCGCTGGTTTCAGCTTACGCAGCAGTTCGAGTTGATTTTCCCAGAGCGGTCTCCCACGGAAGAGAAATGTCGCTTTATCCTTGCCCATCCGGCGCGAATCACCACCGGCGAAAAGCACCGCACTAACGTCATTCCGAACGGAGCGAAGCGAAGTCGAGGAATCCCGCGGCATCACCTCAAATTAACTTCACGGGAATTCTTCGACTTCGCTCGGGATGACGATTTTATCGAACGCAATTTCCCATCTGTTAGAATTTTTGCCCGCAGACCGCCACAGCCCTTCAAAAATTCCTGCGCACCGGGTGCAAATACGCCGTCCATCCAATAGCATGGGCGGCACTCTTCCATTCCAAGAAAACGAACGTCTTGCACTTTGAACTCCTGTCCAATCAACTCGTTCAGATCAACGGTGTGTGTGATCACGTTCCGTCGTGCCAGAGAAGGCGAGCAGGCATGGAGTTGCAGGGCGTTGCAGAGCTCGTCGAAAATTTCCAGGGAAAAGAAAGTGATCTGACCTTTGTAATCGTCCTTAAAGTCGAAGTACCGATCACCGCGAATACCGCGCCCTGCCACGCATTCTATTTCGGGCGTTTCAATCATCCGATACGCGTCGGGCTCGCGGCCGTGGTGGCCGACAAAATTGTGTCCCGTGGAAATGAACAGGTGACAAATTTCCATCGCAGCCATGCTACCATTGAGGCGTTTCAATTCACATGAAAGAAACTGGCATCGGATCACAGAAAATCATCCGGCGAAAACTCGACGGTGAACTCGAGTACTTGCCAGACGACCTAACGATCGAGGAGCCGCTGGAAATCCGCGTCGGAGGCAAACCTATCGCCACTACGATGCGCACGCCGGGTCATGATGAAGAACTCGCGGCTGGGTTCTTACTTTCGGAGGGTATCGTACGTGATCGCGATCAGATCGCGAGCCTTGCAGCGAGCGCCGACAACCGGGTCGATGTGGAGCTTACATCTGGCGTGAAATTAAAACTGAATTCAACGAAACGCTTCGGAACGATCTCCAGCAGTTGTGGTCTGTGTGGCAAAACAAGCATTGATACTATTCGGCAAAATTTTCCTGCGGTGCGAGCGACTGATATCCGGATTGATATTGAAACGCTGCTGTCGCTTCCTGAGACCTTGCGCAACGCGCAAAGCGATTTCGCGCGCACAGGCGGCATTCATGCTGCGGGAATTTTCGGCGTGGACGGCAAATTGAAAATTGCGCGCGAGGATATCGGCCGCCACAACGCAGTGGATAAGGCAGTCGGACGCGCCTTTCTCGACAAGCTGCTGCCATTGGAGAAGCATCTTCTTCTAGTCACTGGCCGCGCGTCGTTTGAGATCATACAAAAGGCGGTCGCCGCCAGAATTCCTATCGTGGCCGCTGTGTCAGCGCCTTCAAGTCTTGCTGTCGCGCTCGCACGCGACAGCAACCAAACGCTCATAGGTTTTTTGCGCCCGCCGTCTTTCAACATTTACACACATATCGAGCGCGTGATCGTGGAAGTCAGGCATCCTGCCTGACTCGGCAGACAAGCTTCTAGCCTGTCGAATCGATGAGCAAGATATTCATCGGCCGAGACAGACTGGAAGTCTATCTTCCGGATTGTGCGGCGAAAACCGATGCCGGGTCTCGACCCGAAATTTTTCCCACCGCAATCCAACCGAAGCGGCTGACGAGCGCACCCAGTAGAAATGAAATCGCTGCCAATGGGCTGCCGCCAAAGAATCGCAGCACAAGCGGGACCGGTCCGGTTAAGATTCCGCCGATCCGAATCAGCCAGCCCGAACGATGCTCGTGAATTGCCCGATCGGCGACTCGATGTTTATCGATGCTTAGCCAAATTAAGAGGATCGTTTCGACGGCGGCCGCGAAAAATCCGATCGCGTTGAGCGGCGCGATTCTGTGACCGACCAATTCCAGCAGCGCAGCAGCGGACCCCAACCCCGCCGTTCCGAAATGAAGCGGCAGCAGTTTGTGATGTAAAAACCAGGCAGGTATCGGGGTCACGCCGATGAGCACGCCTGTGTACGTCGCCAACAACACTCCGAACACCGCCGAACAAAAAACCAAAATTCCTGCGGCAACGCCCAGAATTAGATCAATTGCGCCAGCAAACGGGTGGAATCTCTGAAGCTCCA
>DASXOI010000274.1:0-4054 GCA_036494375.1 Candidatus Udaeobacter sp. | reverse complement strand
CGCATATGGGTCCACGTCGGTTCCATGTCGAAACGGCGCAGCGGCCCAAATCGTACTGAGGCTTTCAGGATGAAGACTAACGCGCGTTTTGACCATTACGATAAGAAGGCACATCAGGGGAATCGCCGCTAGCCAGAGCATCTTTCGCAGCTCCGTTCGACGCTTGTTCGGTACATCCGCCGATGCCATTAAACCTCCTGAGAGTGGGGAGAATCATGTCAGATCGGCCTGGCGACTGCAACGCCGAATGTAAGTCGCATTTTATGACCCCCTCGCCGCAACAACAGCGCGTTAGAAGTAATGAGCAAAGACAATCTCAAGGTTATCGCCACCGAGCTCGTCACGCGAGCTCGCAAGAGCGCCACCATCGATTGGACACTGCACGAAAGTGCCCACGCGAAGATTAGAGTTTTAGTTAAGCGCCTTCTTCGCAAAACGGCTACCCACCAGATCTGCAAGACGAAGCCACAAACCGGGCTTCTCTGCGGCTTGAAACTTTCGTCGCCGAAACGCGATGGAGTTTTCGTAATCGTGCTCGAATCGATAGCTACAGGTATTTCTTCACGCGCTGCATAGATCCGACGCCGTAGCGCATCGACCCTGCCGGGAGCTCAAGCAATTCCAGTTGAAGGAAGCCGCAAGCTTTACACTGTAGGCGGATGATTGCGCCGCATTACCGTGTTCCTGCGCTGGTTGGATTCCTCTTGGCTGTTTGCATTTCACCAGCTTCTGTTCGATCCGCTGCCTCCCCCACCCCAACGCCCCCCGGAACAATCGACGAAAAATTGTTCAATGGCATGCGTTGGCGGCAGGTCGGTCCGTTTCGCGGTGGGCGCGCGCTGGCTATCGAAGGCGTCGTAGGCGAGCCCGACACATATTATTTCGGCGCGGTTGCCGGCGGGGTTTGGAAGACGACCGACGGCGGCGCAAATTGGACACCGCTTTTTGATAAAGCACCGATTTCATCCGTCGGCGCTCTGGCAGTGGCGCCATCGGATCACAACGTGGTTTATGTCGGCACGGGCGAGGCCGCGATCCGCGGCAACACCACGTATGGCACCGGCGTTTTCAAATCTATCGACGGGGGCAAGACATGGGAGAACGTCGGGTTAAAGGATACGCATCAAATCGGAGCACTAATTGTCGATCCGCGAAATGAGAATGTAGTTCTCGTAGCGGCGCTGGGCCATGCGTTTGGGCCGAATCAGGAACGCGGAATTTTTCGCACAAGCGACGGCGGCAAAACCTGGACGAAAGTTTTATCCAAAGATGAAAACACAGGCGGCATCGACATCGTTTTCGATCCGCATAACCCGAACATCGTGTTCGCCTCCCTTTGGCAGGTGCGTCGGCAGCCGTGGTTTTTCTCCAGTGGCGGTCCGGGCAGCGGATTATATCGATCTGAAGACAACGGCATAACATGGAAACGCCTGGAAGGGAATGGTCTTCCGGACGGAATTCTCGGCAGGATCGGCATCGCCGTTTCCGGAGCTGATTCCAATCGTGTCTACGCGATTATCGAAGCGAAGGACGGCGGCCTCTTCCGCTCCGATGATGCCGGCCAGCATTGGACGCGGATAAATGACGACGGTCGAATTCGTCAGCGCGCCTGGTACTTCAGCAAGGTTTACGCGGACCCAAAATCCGCAGACACGCTGTACCTGTTAAACACAGGCCTCTTTAAATCGGTCGACGGCGGAAAGACATTCAACCTCATGCCTGCGAGGCACGGGGATCATCATGGACTGTGGATCGATCCGACGAACCCAAATCGAATCGCCAATGTGAGTGATGGCGGCGCAACCATTTCCACTGACGGTGGCAAAAACTGGACTACTCAAAATAACCAGCCTACGGCACAGTTTTATCACGTAGCCGTGGACAATGCGTTCCCGTACCACATTTACGGCGCGCAACAGGACAATTCGAATGTTGGCATTGCGAGCCGCTCGGATTCGGGAGTGATTGGGCGGCAGAATTGGTTTGAGGCTGGTGGCGGTGAATGCGGGTTCGTCGTGCCTGATCCGCGGGACTGGCACGTCATTTACTCGAACAACGAGGGTTTCATCAACCGGTACGAAAAAAACAAAGAGGAAGTACAAGATGTCAGTCCGCTGCCGCTCGATAACTCCGGTCACGGCGCCGCCGATTTGACGCATCGTTTCCAGTGGGTGTCGCCTCTGATGCTTTCGCCGCATAACCCGGACGTGATTTACACCGCGGGTGAATCCGTTTTCAAATCAACCGATGACGGACAAAGCTGGACACAAATCAGTGGCGATCTTACTCGCAACGATAAATCCAAACAGCAGCCAAGCGGCGGTCCCCTAACAAACGACATCACTTCAGTCGAATATTACGACACGATATTTGCGCTGGCGGAGTCGCCAGTAAACAAGGGAACGCTGTGGGCAGGCACAGATGACGGGCTCGTTCATGTTACGACTGACGATGGCCAGCATTGGTCGAAAGTGACGCCGAAGATGCCCGAATGGAGCACGGTCAGCATCATCGATCCGTCGCCTCACGACGCGAATACAGCTTACGTAGCCGTCGACCGGCATAAGCTCGACGATTTCAAACCGTACATTTTCAAAACGACAGATCTCGGAAAAAATTGGAGCACAATCACCACCGGAATTCCCGACGGCGCATATGTGCATGCTGTGCGCGAAGATCCCAAGCGCAAAGGTCTGCTCTACGCAGGAACCGAGCTCGGCGCTTTCGTCTCTTTTGATGACGGTGCGCACTGGCAGCCGTTGCAGTTGAATCTCCCGGTAACCCCGATACACGATCTCGTCGTCAAGGATGACGATCTCGTCGCAGCGACACACGGCCGATCATTCTGGGTGCTGGACAATTTAACGCCGCTTCGGCAAGTGAATGCGCAACCGGCATCGGACGTGATTCTATATCAACCGCAGACCGCGTTGCGTTTGCATTACCCGGAGGAATTCGACAAACGGCAACCAGTCGGTGACAACCCGCCTCCGGGCGCGATGATCGACTACTATTTCAAGACTGCGCCGAAAGAAGAAGTCTCACTCGATATTATCGACCGTTCCGGCAAACTCGTTAGGCACCTTTCCAGTAAAGAAAAAAAGGAAGGGGTGCAACCACCTGAATGGCCGGATCGCATTGAGCGCGTGAAGACGATTCCGGCCAAGGAAGGAATGAATCGGTTTGCGTGGGACTTGCGTTACGACGATCCGACTCAGATCCCGGGCGCATTCTATTCGAGCACTGGACCAAAGGGCCCACTGGCATTGCCTGGCGATTACCAGGTGAAACTGACCGTCGGCGGCAGATCACAGACTGCTCCGCTGAAGCTCGTGATCGATCCGCGAAACAAAGGACAGGAACCAGCGTTGCAAAACCAATTCACTTTGGCCATGCAAGTGAATGATCGAATTTCGCAACTGCACCAGGCTGTCAACGAAATCCGCGATTTGCGATCGCAGATCGAGAACTTGCACAAACGTTTCGGTGATGATCAGCGCTTGAAACCCGCCCTCGCGGTAGCAGACGATCTCAACCACAAAATGTCCGAGATCGAACAGAAACTCATTCAAGTAAACATGAAAGGATCAGAAGCAAACCTCGCTTTCCCGAACATGTTGAACGAGCGGTTTGACACCTTTAGTCACATCATTGAGTCGGGCGACAAGGAACCGACCAAACCGCAACTCGAGGTGTTTGATTTGTTAGGCAACCAACTCGACGAGCAGTTAAAGAAGTGGACGGAGGTCAAGCAGGTAGATGTCGCGAAGGTGACCGAATTGATTAAGCAAGCGAACTTGCCGGCGCTGATCATCACGGAAAAAAAAACCGGCTAAGGTGGATCGCGTTGTCCTCAACGCGATGCCGGGTACGGGCAAGTCGTGAACATTAGTATCGTCTTCGGAGAAGCCGATCCACCATGAAAATCCAAAAAGCTGTAATCCTCGCAGCGGGTCGCGGTACACGGATGCGCGAGCTCACCGCGGACCTTCCGAAGCCGATGATCGCGGTGCGCGGGAAACCGGTCCTAGAGCACATTATCGAAGGACTGCGC
>DASXOI010000273.1:0-6491 GCA_036494375.1 Candidatus Udaeobacter sp. | reverse complement strand
CGCCACTGGCGTGTTCCTTGGCGGATACTCAACCTGCGGTGGTCCCGTCTTCTGTAGCGACGCCGGTGCGCTATTTCCGGCCTGCTCAAAATTGCCGGCCAATTTGTTGTTCGCATCGAGCCGCAACTTCAATTGAATCCCAAGCGCGCCTTTCACTGCAAAATTCACGTCGCGCGGCTCCACCTTGATGTCCGTGACCGGCACGCCTTTTAACCCTAGCCCGGGGATAATAATCGACCCAACCCACGCGCCGTTCTCCTGCGCAAGATCGACAACGACAGTTAATTCGTTTTCAGGAATCTGCGCCGTGCCCTCCCACCGGCCGCTGACTACATCTTCTCCTCGACACGGCAACGCCGCAGCGACGATCACGATCATCATCAACTGCACAAGCGCGCGGGACGCTGTCATGAACTGAGCGGTAGCCAACTGCCCGGTTGCGCAGGCGCCTTTACGCCGTTGAAACTCAGATAGGTGTATTCCTGAAGGAAACGCTCGTAGTCATCGAGCAGTCGCATCGCGTCGTTAGGCTTAAGGCGATCGGTCTTAATCGCCGCGTCTACTTGGGCTTTGAGCAGGCGCATCAGCTCAAGTTTATCCCACTGCGTCATTGCGAGCACTTCCCCGATTGTGCTGCCCTCGATTACTTCCTCAATGTACCAGCCCAATTCTTCATCTGGATCAAGGAAAACGTGCACCTCTGTGACCCGGCCAAATAGATTATGCAGATCACCCATGATGTCCTGGTAAGCGCCGACCATGAACAGGCCCAGATAATAAATTTCTCCGGGATGAATCCTGTGCAATGGCAGCGTTTCTTTGACGTCCTGTAAATCGACAAACTTGCAGACTCTTCCGTCTGAATCGCAGGTGATATCCACGAGCGTGCCGTTGCGGTCAGGCGGCGTGGTTAGGCGATGGATCGGCATGATCGGGAACAACTGACCAAGCGCCCAATGATCGAGCAGTGATTGGAACACGGAAAAATTGCAGATGTATTGATCGCCGAGCGTTGTTTCCAGCTGCTTCACTTCGTCCGGCACATAACGCAAGCCGCGGTACATGTTCACGATTTGATGGGCGACCTGCCAGTAAACCGTGTCGATCTTCGCTTTCGATTCGAGATCGAGCAGACCAAGATCGAACGTTTGCTGCGCTTCCTCTTTGACTTGCTTGATGTCGTGCAAACTCTCAAGGCGATTTCCGCGTTTCAACCGCTGTTTCACGTCAAGAATGTCTGCTACCAATTTGTGGTCCTTGTCGCTCGCTTCGACCTTGAGCTTGGGCACTGTTTTTTCGATCGAACTAAACGCTTCGACCACCAACACAGAATGATGCGCGACAGTGGCGCGCCCGCTCTCGCTGACAATCGCCGGATGCGGGACGCCTTCGGAGTCGCAAACGTCGATGATGTTCCAGACGACGTCGTTCGCGTATTCCTGGAGCGAATAATTGGTCGAGCTGTCAAAGTCGCTGCGCGATCCGTCGTAATCGACACCGAGTCCGCCGCCGACGTCGAGATAACCAAGTTGGTGTCCAAGTTTTGCGAGCTTCGCGTAATATCGCGCGCCTTCGCGCACTGCGCGCTTGATCGTCGAAATATCCGGCACCTGCGATCCGAGGTGGAAATGGACAAGTTTGAGACAGTGCGCCAGCCCGGCATCCTTTAACATCTGACTCGCAGCGACCAGATTCGTCGTGTCGAGGCCGAACTTGGCATTCTCGCCGCCGCTCGGCGACCATTTACCAGCACCTTTGCTGTATAAACGAGCACGAATTCCAATCCAAGGCTCGACGCCAACCTCCTTCGAGGCGCGGATGATTTGCTCAACCTCTTCCAGCTTTTCGGCGACGATGACGACAGGCTTGCCTAGTTTGCGACCGAGCAATGCAAGGCGAATGAAAGCAGGATCCTTGTAGCCGTTGCAGATGATCAAAGTCTCGGCGCCCTTCTGCATCGCAAGCGCGGCGACCAGCTCCGGCTTGCTGCCTGCCTCGAGTCCGAAATTGAATTGTTCGCCTGCATCGACGATCTCTTCGACGACTTCGCGCAGCTGGTTGACCTTGATCGGAAAAACGCCGCGATACTGATTTTTATAACCGAACTCAGCGATCGCGCTTTGAAATGCGCGATTAATTGCTTCGACTCGATGACGAAGTAAATCCTGGAACCGAATCAACAACGGAAAGCCGAGGTTTCTGGCACGCGCTTCGTTGACGACCTCGAACAAATCGATGGAACCGCCATCGTTCTTCAACGGCCGCGCTTCGACGTTGCCAGAGCTGTTGACCGTAAAATAGCCCTCGCCCCATCCCTCCACGTTGTATGTGGCGATGGCTGATTCGATATCCCACTCTGATTTCATTGTCGTTGCGCAGCGCGGTATCAACCGTATGCGCATATTAATCAGCGTGCAGAACATTCAAGCTCGTACGGAGAAAATCTTTGGTTGGCGCATATGACGGAGGTGATGAATGCGCAGTGCCGTGTGCACAGCTTGTTTTTCCTGCTCGCCCACGTACTGTTTCCGCGATGAACAAGACGGTGATCGAGGTGCAGGTACGGGCAGTATTACCGACGAGCGGCGGGTGTGCTGTTTTCATTGGTAACAATGACAAGGTTTTCATCATCTACGTCGATCAAACCGTCGGTAGCGCCATCACAATGTTCATGCGTCACATCACCAAAGAGCGTCCCCTCACTCATGATTTGATGTCGCATTTGCTCGCGGCGCTCGGCGCAAAAGTCGAGCGCGTGATCATTAACGATTTGAAGAACGCCACTTACTACGCGCGCATGATTATTCAGGTCGAAAACGAGTTGCAGCAAAAAAAAATCATAGAGTTGGATGGACGGCCGAGCGATTGCATCGCGATGGCCACACAGCAGAAGGCGTTAATTTACGTAAGTCAGGATGTGTGGGACGAAGTGGATGATATGAGCGATGTCCTGCGCAAAATGGAGGAAGAGGGACTAAAGACTGATCCTGAAGGGGAAGAGTGATTCTCTGGCGGCCCGGTTACAAAGCACGTCTTTCCGACCGAAGTCGAGGAATCCCGTACCATTATGTTACCACAGCGCCACGGATCCTTCGACTCCGCTTCGCGCCGCTCAACACGGCAGTCACGCGCTATTTCGTAGACTTGTTTGCCATAATTCTCCGGAAACACCACACATCCCCCGAAAACCTGAATTCATTCAGGCGATAAACGCTGCGATCTGCCCCAAATTCACGTCGTCGATAAAGAGTTTCTGACGGCGACCGCACAATAGTGTCCTCCGGACATTGTCGCCCCCCGAGTGGCCGGCGATACAAATCGAGCGCGATCACATGGTCCACGCAATGCGGTGCGGACGGTGAATTCCGTGTTCGTCGAAATAAGTGTCGACCTGTCGAGATTGTACCGCCTTTTGCCACTGTTACTGACCGAAAGCGGGCAAATGTGCGTTGTTACAACCCTCGTTAATAGTCGAGCATCACAAAAGACCACCCCTAATCATTCAAAGGCGAGCAATAGGACTTTGTCTGATTAGTCGGTCCTCCTTGATCCCGATGGTGGCTTCCATCAAGCACACCGACCTTCGCTATAGGATGCAGCACTCCCGAATCGATATTCTACCAGAAAATAGGGCCAGCGTGTGCAGCGGCTGCGATTATTAGCCTAAACTTCCTATAAGTAAGAACTATGAAATTAACACAAACCATTAAACAAGCTTCACTAGTCTTAGCTAGTGTTAGCATAATTAGCCTTACGGCCGTGGCTGCCGATGAAAAGGCAAACGCGGATAACACGGCTTTAAACCAGCGCGATCGCTCTGGTGACACGGCCACGTCCGGCGACCAGTCAAACAGTTCCGCGGATTTAAAAACCACGCAGGCCATTCGCCAGGCGCTGATGAAGGACGGTGAGCTTTCAACCACTGCCAAGAACATCAAAGTCATCACCGCCAATGGGCAAGTTACCCTTCGCGGTCCGGTGAATAATGCGCAGGAGAAAGCAAAGGTGGATCAGATTGCGCACTCCGCGGCTGGCGGAGCGCAGATTGTCGATCAACTCGACGTCAAAAACGAAAACAACAAATAACCTTAATTCAAAAGAAAGAACATTATGTCTAAATCAGTATTCGGTATTGCAACTACACAGGGTCAAGCTGAAAGAATTGTTGAGCAGCTCCAAGCTCAAGGCTTCGCCACTTCGGAAATTTCGGTCCTAATGCCCGACACAGGTGGCACACGTGACATCGGTCATGTTAAAGCCACAAAGGCTCCGGAAGGAGCCACCACCGGTGCAGCCACAGGTGGCGTGACTGGCGGTGTTCTCGGGTTACTCGCAGGAGTGGGTGCTCTAGCTATCCCCGGCCTGGGGCCATTTATTGCCGCCGGTCCGATCATGGCAGCGCTTAGTGGTGCGGCCGTCGGTGCAACGACTGGCGGTATCGTAGGTGGTCTGGTTGGGCTCGGTATTCCAGAAATCGAGGCAAAGCGTTACGATGAGAAGCTGAAGAAGGGCAACTATCTGGTTGCTGTCCACACCGACGAAAGCGACGATGTCGATCGCGCGAAGGACATCTTCAAAAATGCCGGCGCTGAGGATATCAGCAGCGTCAGCGAGGCATCCGCGCCGAGCAGGTAATTGGGAAACGGAAACCATGGCTGAACAAAATCACATGAATAAAGGATCTGCGGTCTCACCGCAGGCGGATGTAAAGGCGGAACAAAACAGAGGGCAACAAACTGGATCCGGTTCGTCGGGCTCAGGAGGGAGTCTTCAAAGCAGCGGCACTTCGAAACGAACGAAAACTGTGAGACGGGCTGCCGGTGAGGGCGGTCAAATCTGGGACGAGGCGACAGCGGGTATCCGGACGTTAAAGGAAAATACCGACGATTACGTTCGAAAGAATCCCACCAAGGCTGTGTTAACTGCGCTTGCGATAGGTTTTGTTCTCAGCCTAATGCGTCGCCATTGATTGCGGTGCCGCTTGGAACTGAGCGGTCTGCTTGCAAAAGTATTAGCCTTCGCGCGCGTGAACACTTTGCTTCACGCGCGCGAATCAGTGTCCGCCCGTGACGGTGTATCCGGCAGAGCGTAAGTCTTCGGCCAATTCTGCTTCCATCTGGACTGCCGCTTCAAACGGCATTGGGTTCAAATGCTCGTAAAGCTCCGGCATCAATCGCACGCCATATTTCCTGACGACCCAGGCTGATTTGTAGCCGTTCCTGTGATTTTCGAATCGGTGATCGACGGGAATTCCTGTCATCCCGACATACACACACGGCTTGAGCGGATCGCGCTGCGGATTGAGGCGCAATATCGAAGGATGAGTAGCGAGCGCATCGCTAAGCAGAACCACATAGACGTTGTGGTGAAAGTCTTCGTCCTTCTGACGCGCTGGCTTTTTTCGTTTCAATTCGCAGGGCACCAAAAACGCAGGTACGTTCCAAGTGTCACCCTGTTTGTGCAAGGGAAGCATGATGATTAGCCCTGACATGGAACCAGCAGGCATCCGCGTATCACAAATGAAAGTCGGAGCCATAATCAATACTTCCAGCGGTGGCTGCGACTCCGAATCTGAGGCAGAAGTGCTCAAGATCCTCAAAGGCGCCGGCGTGACCACTTGCAAAACGTGGTGTGGAGAGTCGGATCAAATTGCGCGGGCGTTTGCGGAAGCGGCGATGCAAAAACCCGAAGTGCTCGTGGTGCTCGGTGGAGATGGGACGATCCGCACGGCTGCGGAAGCGTGCACTGGAACCGATGGTTATCTTCTCCCGCTGCCAGGCGGCACGCTGAATGTGCTTCCCCGGGCACTATATGGCGACTCATCATGGCAAGACGCACTTAACGAAACACTGACTAATCCTTTAACAAAGGAGCTGTCAGGAGGACGTGTCGGAGACAAACTGTTTTTTGTTGCAGCAGTTGTCGGCGCCCCAGGGTTGTGGATGGAAGCGCGCGAAGCCATGCGTGAGGGCGACATCTTTAATGCTGTCGGGAAAGCTGGCATTGCGTTCGAAGCAATGTTCGACACGACAATCCAATATTTTATTTCGCCAGAAGTCAGTGGTGAAGCTGAAGTCGTAGCCGTTATCTGCCCGCTTGTGTCGGAACAGTTGTCGGATTCCGAGCAAACGCTTGAGGCGGCTGCCATCGACGTGGAAAACGCCACCGAATTATTTGGGTTCGCAACTGCGGCAGCGTTTGGAAAATGGCGTGATCACGAAAGCGTGACGCTCACCAGGACGCGCCATGTGACTGTGCAATCAAAGAAAGACATCCCGCTGTTCCTAGATGGAGAACGGGTAAAGATCGGCAACGAAGCGGAAATCAGTTTCGCGCCTCACGCGCTAAACGTGATCGTTCCGAAAAACCCGATCAGCTAACGAACAAAATCAGTTTGTTCGCGGATCGCTGGCGACTGCCTCTGGCCTAACGAATCATTTTTCGCGTTTGAGGGCCACAGTCGCCAAAGGCGGCAGATGGATCAGAATCGA
>DASXOI010000272.1:0-4184 GCA_036494375.1 Candidatus Udaeobacter sp. | reverse complement strand
CAACTGCCGAAATTCCGGAGGATTTCCGATTCTCGATGACAAACGCACCGGGAAAAGATGCCTATCCAATTGCTGGTGCGACGTGGCTGTTGGTTTACCAGCAACAGAAAGATCCGGCGAAGGGTAAAAAGCTCGTGGAATTTCTAAAATGGGCGGCGAAAGACGGTGAAAAGATGGCCAAGGACCTCGATTATGCGCCGTTACCTGAAAACGTACAAGAGCGCGTCTTGAAGGAGGTCAATGAGATCAAATATTAAGAAGATCCAACCGCTAATCGAAATGTTCCACCGCCCGAGAGTGTTATTTATTTGCCTGCACAATGCTGCACGCAGCCAAATGTGCGAAGCTCTTCTTAAACACTACGGAGGCGATCGCTTCGACGCGCAGAGCGCAGGGCTTGAGCGGGGCGGATTGAATCCGCTGGCAGTAGAGGTGATGGCGGAAATTGGGGTGTGCGATGCGGAATCGGCGGAGAAATGTCCAATCTTTCCGGGAGTGACAAAGCGCTTGCATTGGCCATTTTACGGCACCTCAAAATTTACCGGCACGCACGAGCGGAAGTTGCAAAAGGTACGCGAAATTCGCGACGAGATCGCGGAAAAAATTCAAGACGGGTTGGCGTCTCCTCCGTTCGAACAACCCGCCTGAACATGACAGCTATCACTGTCGAGGAAGCAGACACGATTCGTCCGGCGCAGGCGCGGATGGCCCGGCCGTCGCGCTTTGGCGATAAGGCATTCGAATGGCTCACACTGGCAATGGCATCCACCGTAGTCGTGCTGGTCATCCTGATCGGGTGGGAGTTGTGGGTTGGATCTTCACTGGCCATCAAAAAATTCGGTTTTCATTTCCTGGTTACGTCCATTTGGGATCCGGTCGGGGAACAATTCGGTGCGCTGCCGTTTATATACGGAACGCTGGTTTCTTCGGCGATTGCGTTAATCATCGCTGTGCCATTGGGCATCGCCACGGCGGCATACCTCACGGAACTTGCGCCGTTGTGGATTCGGCAGCCTCTCACTTCGCTGATCGAAATGCTGGCCGCTATTCCGAGCGTAATTCTCGGGCTTTGGGGCATCTTCGTGATGGTGCCGTGGCTTCGCGATTATCCTTTTCCATTCCTCAAACAATACTTTGGTTGGATACCACTGTTCACTGGGCCAATCTACGGACCGTGCATGTTTGCCGGCGGAATCATCATAGCCATCATGATTCTGCCAATCATCACGTCGGTCTCTCGCGAAATTTTGCGCAGCGTGCCGGATTTGCAGCGCGAAGCGGCCTACGCGCTCGGCGCCACGCGATGGGAAGCGACTCGCATCGCAGTGTTGAGTTATGCCAAGAAAGGCTTGTTCGGCGCGGTCATTCTCGGTCTCGGGCGGGCCCTCGGCGAAACGCTTGCGGTCACGATGGTCATCGGCAACACGCCGCAAATTGTGGCATCGCTCTTCAAGCCCGGGTACACGCTGGCCAGCGTGGTGGCCAACGAATTTACGGAAGCGACAAGTGACATTTATCTTGGGGCGTTGTTCGAGATTGGGCTGGTCCTTTTTGGAATAACCATCGTGGTGAACCTTCTCGCCCAACTGCTGCTGCGAACGATCGCGACAACATCGGCAACACGCGCCGTGCAATAGCATGCGTTCCAAAAAAACAGACAACCATAGCTGGCGGAAAATCAAAAGCGCGCTGGCATCGACGACTGCCCTTGTTTCCGCGATTCTTGTGATCTTGCCATTGGGTCTGGTGTTCTTTCACCTGCTCATTAACGGGATCTCTTCGGTTAACTGGGATTTTTTCACCAAGTTACCGGCGCCTGTCGGTGAGGCGGGTGGTGGCATGGCCAACGCCATCGTTGGTTCGCTCGAACTAATCATCCTTGCTGGCGCAATCGGCATTCCCGTTGGCGTTCTCGGCGGAGTTTACTTCGCGGAATTTGGCTCCGCGCGGATCAATTCGGTCCTGCGGTTTTTGGCTGATGTCCTCAACGGAATCCCATCCATTACCTGGGGCGTGGTTGTTTACGGTCTGGTTGTGTTGCGGTTCAAAAGCTTCTCCGTGCTTGCTGGCAGTCTGGCGCTGGCATTGATCATGATTCCACTGATTCTGCGCACGACAGAAGAGGTGGTTTTACTTGTTCCCAACGGTTATCGCGAAGCTGCGCTCGCACTCGGTGTCAGCCGGTGGAAAACAATCGTCCACATTGTAATTAAGACAGCATCGAAGGGCATCATCACCGGCATTTTGCTGGCGTTAGCACGGATCGGCGGCGAGACCGCCCCGATTCTTTTCACTGCTTTTGGAAACCGGTTTTGGAATCACAGCCTTTTGCAGCCTATCGCCGCACTGCCGTTGCAAATTTACACCTACGCAATTTCTCCCTATGACGATTGGCATCGTCAGGCCTGGGCCGGCGCGCTGGTCCTCGTTACAGGAGTTTTTTGCATTAATATACTGGTAAGATTTCTGACCCGCGGGCGAGGGGGATCGGTTGCTTAGAACATTCACAAATGGATAATCTAATTATGGCGACACCCGAACAAAGGGTTACGGAACGTGTCGAGGACGCTGCCCAACCGCTCGTTAACGGCGAGCCGGCGCCGAAGTTAACTTTTGAGGCGAAGAATGTGTCGATCTGGTATGGGCAAAAGCGAGCAATCGAGGACGTGAGCCTCAACATTATTTCCAAGGCCGTGACAGCGATCATTGGGCCGAGCGGTTGCGGAAAATCAACCTTCCTTCGGGCTCTAAATCGGATGCATGAGCTGACGCCAAAGACGCGCATGGAAGGCACGGTCCTGCTTCACGGCGAAGATCTCTATTCCAAAACCGTGGATCCCGCGATTGTTCGCCGCCGCGTTGGCATGGTATTCCAAAAATCAAATCCGTTTCCGACCATGACGATTGGCGAAAACGTGGTCTGCGGCTTGCGACTGAACGGAGTGCGCAATCAAAAATTTCTAAACGAGCGTTTGGAAAAGTCACTACGCATGGCTGCTCTTTGGGACGAAGTGAAAGACGATCTGCACAAACCTGGAACGAGCCTTTCTGGCGGGCAACAACAGCGACTGTGCATCGCGCGCGCACTCGCCGTAGAGCCGGAAGTGGTCTTGATGGATGAACCCTGCTCTGCACTTGATCCGATCGCGACGGCGAAGATTGAAGAATTGATCGACCAGCTTAAGGCTAAATACACTATCGTAACCGTGACGCATAATATGCAGCAGGCGGGCCGCATATCGGATTACACAGCTTTCTTTTACCTTGGCCGGTTGATCGAGTTTGGACCGACCACAAGAATCTTCACCAATCCGAACGAGAAGCAGACGGAAGATTACATCACCGGGAGGTTTGGATAACACTATGGCATTGTCATTCCGAGCGAAGCGAAGCGAAGTCGAGGAAACCCGCGGCACAACCGAAAACATATTCCACGGGGTCCCTCGACTCCGCTCGGGAGGACGGGAGGAATTATGGTGATACCGAAGCATATTCTTGGAACATTCGATGAAGCGCTAACATCGCTGCGCAACGACCTGCTGATGATGGCTGGCCTTGCTGAGCGCAGCCTGGATCGAGCACTCAAAGGCTTGTTCCAGCGCAATGACGATCTCTGCACACACGCGATCGCCGATGACGAAGAGATCGATCAATTGGAGAAGCAGATCGACAAGGATGGATTCGAGCTTTTGCTTCGGTTCCAGCCTGTGGCTTCGGATCTGCGGCGGGTAATCTCGGCCATTAAACTTTCGCCAAACATCGAACGGGTGGGCGATCAGGCCACGAACATCGCGAAACGCGCACGCAAGTTGAACCGGCATCCGCCGCTGCCTGAAGTACAAATGATTGTGCCAATCCAGGCGCACGCGATGTCGATGTTCAAGGACGCCATTAACGCGTACGTGCGGGAAAATATCGAGTTGGCGCACTCGGTCTGCAACCGCGACAAGCAACTCGACGATATGAATCGCGATGCAAACACGAAACTAACCGCCAAGATGATGGAGGATAGCGAACAATTGCGCGGATATTTTAACCTCATCCTGATTTCACGTGCTCTCGAACGCGTCGGCGATCACGCAACTAACATTGCCGAGGACGCCGTTTACACCGCCGTTGCGGAAGACATCAGGCACAAGAGCGTGGCGTCCTCCGTCTAAGACGCAGCGTTGCGCATCCGCGGC
>DASXOI010000271.1:0-3124 GCA_036494375.1 Candidatus Udaeobacter sp. | reverse complement strand
CGTATGAATAATCCCAAGCCAGTCGCGTGTTCGCGCGCGCGTTGACACTGAGGGGGATGAGATTCAGCTTTCCTGCCTTCACGCCAGGGTAGCTCAGTGGTAGAGCAGGGGACTCATAAGCCCTTGGTCGGGAGTTCGACTCTCCCCCCTGGCACTTTACTACTCCTTGGGCTGCGAAAGATATGGCTGTAAATCCTTGTCCTCGCCCCGGACGGCGGCCATGAAGCAAACGCCGCTGTGTACGGTCACGGCACCTGTCCAGCCTTCCTGATGAACATAACGCCAGCCCGGAAACTGCATCACTGCGCCACTTTTGCTGTCTCTCTCGGCCGGGAAGAGAAAGAACTGCATGCGCTTCTCTGAGACCCAAATTTGAGCGATACGCCGCGATTCGTCGTCTTCAAAGACGCGGCAACCAATGGTGCCAAAATCGGCGAACTGTTCCGGAACATCGTAATGCTCCAAGCCATGTTTCATAAAAAAGAGGTCGCTTAATGTTCCCGCTTCAGCGGTAACCGGATCCAGCATCACTGGTCGCGTCGAAGCAGCGACCCCCAACAATTTGCGAGCTGTCGCGGAGCCCGGGAAATCGTTCAAATGGCTAACAAAATTGAAGACGAACACTCCTGCAATCACCACAACGGCAATGCTGATCGCCAGCACCGCGGGATTGCGCAGTGTGTTTTTCCAAGTCCGCTTCGAAATGGGGACCAGATCTTTTTCCGAAAACCACTCGGCAGACTCCGCCGGAATGGAAATGAGACGAACCACCCGCGCAACGGCGCGATCGAAATTCTGTTGATCGACAAATTCGGTGGAACCGTCCGCACGAGATATTGCCGAGCGCATGGGTCGGTCCGCCAACTGACGCGCGCTGATCGGAGCGCAATTCAAAAGAGAGCGTTGCCGGCGCATTAACGACAGTAGCCTCATACCTTGCCTGGTTGAGAAAATTTCGAATCGAGCCACGCCTGCAATTGCCGGCGGCCTTTAGCGAGAAAACGCGAAAGCTCGCCCAGCTTCAGTTCGGCGATATCGAGGATTTCACGGTAGTCGAACTCGTCGAGATAAAACAGTGCCAGCGCGCTTCGCTGCGGATCCGGGGCAGCTGAAATCCAAATCGCCAGCTGCATGGGATCGAGGCGTTGAATTTGTGATTCAGCCTTTGGAGCGATATCGCGTTCATCCATTTCAATCGGCTCCGGTTGCAAATCAGTTTTGGTCACTTCCAAGCAGCGCCATCGAGCGTCGCGGAAAAGCCAGAACGGCTCACTCGGCAGTTCCCCACGGGCAGCGCGCATCGCTGCCTCACGCAACGTCGCGTGAAAAACTTCCTGCGCCTTCCGCGAGTCGCCGAGCATCAGGAAACAAAAGCGATAAAGCTGTGGCAGATTTTGTTTTCGTTCCGGCACGCCAGATGGTCCCCGAAAAACTTCGCGCACTCTACGTGACTGGGGTGACGCAGGCAATCCTGCCTGCGCGAATTTGGTCCGCAGAGGAAATTCTCCGCGTCACGAGCGTTGCAGCGATTTCAGACGCCGCGCCACTTCCTCGGCGTTTTCCCTGCCGTTGAAGGCCGAGATGCGAAAGTAACCTTCACCTTGCGTGCCGAAACCCGCGCCGGGTGTGATGACGACGTTCAGCTCGCGCAACATCCGGTCGAACAGTTGCCAGCTTGTCAGCCCGTCCGGTGTTTTCACCCAGATGTAAGGCGCGTTGACACCTCCGAAAGCCTTCAGGCCAGCGTTAGCCGCAGCGTCGCAAAGAACTTTGGCATTTCCCATGTAATGATAGATGAGTTCACGAACCTGTTTTCTGCCTTCCGCGGAATACAATGCTTCAGCGCCGCGTTGGACCGGGTAAGCAACACTGTTCGATTTTGTGCTCCAACGACGCTGCCAAAGCGGATGCAGAGGGAGCCGACGCCCGTCAGCAGTTCGCGCCAGCACCGATTTCGGCATCACTGTAAATCCACAGCGAATACCAGTGAAGCCGCCGTTCTTGGAAAAGCTGCGCAACTCAATCGCGCACTCGAGCGCCCCGGGAATTTCAAAGATAGAATGGGGAATTTCAGCATCGGAAATGTACGCCTCATACGCCGCGTCGAAGAGCAAAAGCGCATCGTGTTGTTGCGCATAATCGACCCAGCTTCCGAGCTGCGCACGAGATGCGACGGCACCAGTTGGATTGTTTGGAAAACAAAGATAGACGAGATCGACATGGTCCTTAGGGGGTTCGGGCACGAAATTGTTTTCCGCCGTGCATGGCAAATAATAAATGCCCTCATAGCTGCCATCTTTGCGTGACGGGCCAGTGTGGCCCGCCATCACGTTTGTGTCCACGTACACCGGATAAACTGGATCGGGGACAGCGACCTTGTTTTGGCCGCCGAGAATATCGAGGACGTAACCGCAATCGTTTTTTGATCCGTCAGAAACGAAAATTTCGTCGTCAGAAATCTGAATATTCCGATCACGATAGTCGCGTTGCGCAATGGTTGATCTGAAAAATTCGTAGCCCTGTTCTGGACCGTAGCCGCGAAAACTTTCGCGGTGTCCGAGCTCATCGATCGCGCGCTTCATTGCTTCAATGGCTGCGGCCGGAAGCGGCTCTGTAACATCACCGATCCCGCAACGAATCAACCGCCTGGCACCTTCAGAATCCGCTTCGCAGAACTCGCGCACGCGCCGCGCCACCTCCGGAAAGAGATAGCCGGCCTGAAGCTTCAGGTAATTTTCGTTTAAATAGGCCATGGTTGGTAGGGACGGACCGCCGGGCCGTCCTTTCGTTCGGCGCGCCCGGCGGTCGCGCCCTACCAAGTCGGAGGATCGCCTTCTCTGCTCAGTAATTTTTCGCTACCGCGTCCCAGTTCACGACGTTCCACCATGCCTTGAGATAATCGGCGCGGCGGTTTTGATACTTCAGATAGTACGCGTGCTCCCATACATCGACACCTACGATCGGGGTGTTGCCGTCCATCAGGGGGCTGTCTTGATTTGGGGTGGAAATTATTTCGACCCCGCCATTCGTGTTCTTGATCAGCCATGCCCATCCACTGCCGAAACGGCCTACACCGGCAGTGCTGAGTTTTTCCTTAAACTGATCGAAGCTGCCGAACTTGGAT
>DASXOI010000270.1:0-15060 GCA_036494375.1 Candidatus Udaeobacter sp. | reverse complement strand
TTGCCAGTTATCGTTGCTCGCGATGACAGAGCCCTTCGAATCGTAGATTGTCAGTGTCGGATCGCTTAGCACTCCGCTCACACCGAAAGCAGCCAGCGATGGACCAAGGGCGCGGACGATGACGGTCGCGCTCCCCACGTCTCCAACGATAAAACCACTGATAAGCGCGTCGTCGCCTGTGCCGACCGAACCGCGGGTGCTCATGTTCTCCAACTTAGAGTGGGATAGCGGCGAGAGATCATAAAGCTCGACCAAGCCAATCCCCGAGGTGGCATCCTTTCCGTTGACTATCACAGTGTAGGCGCCCGGCGCCAAGGTTTGTGCAGTGGCCGATTCCAATGGATTGGCCGGCGCGAGTCCGTTGGCTTCTACTACAAGGTGGTTTGGATCGGACTGCCAGTTGTCGTTGGTTGCGATGAGAGTGCGAGAAGAGTTATACACCCTGAGAACCGGATCGCTGAGCACACCGGAAAGCCCGAAGGAGCTGAGCGATGGCCCCAGCGCGCGAAGCACTATCGTCTTGGGATCGGTCCCGGTGATGATAAAGCCACCAATCACAACGTTGTCACCGGTGCCAACGAGCCCCCGAGTAGAAAGGTTAAGCGCTTGAGGTCCTACTGTCGGGAACTTCGTACTTTCCAGATGAATCGGAATGGAGTTGTATGCAGTGTTACAACTCATGGTCGGGTATTGATAATAGAAAATCTTTTCGTTGTCGGCGTTCAGACCTAACAGTTGAGCGAACGTGGGAAGGCCGGGCACGCCGCCATTAACGATTGCATAATCAACTACATAGTCATGCGGCGCATCCTCATACACGCTCCCGCAAAACGGGCTGTGGATGCTCTCGTTCATTGGGAAGTTCCACACTTCAGTCGCCACCTTTCCTGCCAGGTCCAAGCTATACTTGCGGGGACTCGCAAATTCTCGGTGAGCCCCTGGAGGATTTTGGAAAATACTTTCGTTACCGTTATCGAAGACCATCAAGCCCTGATCAAAGGTAATCGAGGGCGCGTGTTGACCAATCGGTGGCAGGCTGCTGGGCGCCACCGTGAGCGCAAATTTCCTCAGAGACGGGAATTGGTACCACTTTTTCGTCGGATCTCCCAGGATCCACTTGATCCCGCCTGTTTTATAATCGAGGCATATGAGGAAATTCTCGCGGCTTGAAACGACCAAAGAATCGTCGGCCCGATTGTAGGCGACACCGTTGTTATGGAACCAGTCAGTCGGCGTTGGATAGACGAACTGGCTGGGATCGTCTCCTCCTGCTCTCATGGCTGCGCTGATGATGCTGGCCATGTTAAACGTCTTCAACACGTGACCGTCATTGCTATCCACTTCCAGAATTACAGATTCGAAGTAGGAGGTGGTATCCGGCTCAATGAAAAGTCCTGTTTTGCCACGATCGATGTTATGATGGAGGTGGACTACGCCGATACTGTGATAGTCTGCAACCAAGAGGACCGTCCCATCAAGCTCGATTCGGAACAACTGGGCGTTTTGTGTCACGTAAACCGCGTTGTCGAAGAAAGTGGAAGCCGCAAAAAGAGCGCTATTCTCGGCCAATGGGCTAACCCAGCGCAACGCTCCATCGGAATCCAGAATGACAGGTGAGAAACCGCCGCAAGAAGAGCTGTCAAAGATATAATCATAACCCAAATCAGTGCTGTTGGTCCTGGGTTGAAGCCTGGTAGGATTGTTGTAGCCGCAGCCTTGATCATCGAACGTGACGGTCGTGACCGCGGTGACAGCTTGCTTTGAAGAACCGTCCAGAAAGCGATAAGTCAGTCTAACGATGTTCTGATATCCGGCGTAAAGTCCGTAGACCGGCAAAACGATCTCCGGCGGGTGTTCAAATCCTCGGTCCACAAGGTACTGATTGGAATAAGTGCCTGACAGTGGACGCGTGACGGAGCCCGGTTTGGGATCGATCGCGAACTGAACACTCTTCAGAACGGTTGTATTGCTAACATTTAAGGTCAATTTACTGATAAAGGGGGTAACACCTGCCGTCAAAGCGGTGATTGTTATCGTGGTGTCATCTGCCTGAGTGGCGCCTGCAAGATGAGATAGGGTCATAAAGACGGCGCCGACGACGATTAATGAGCATGCTTTCATATTGTTTTTTAGAAGTTTTCTCCCGACAGGGTGCCGACCGTGTCAAAAAACGCGGTTCAAGTCCAGCAAAATTTTCGATGACACGCTTTTTTTGAGCTTGTGGATTCAGATGCGCGGCCAGATTGCTTGCTGAATAAAACCGGGAAGCGTCTGGGATCATTCTACCGCGCTCTCATCCGAATGCCGGGGCACAACTGGCATGGCCTTTGAAGCGTTATGAGTTCGAGACCAAAGGGGAAAGGGGCTGCATCAACGGTGCGGCCTTACTTTACGCACGAAATCGAATTTGATGGACGTCGCCCGTTGCGAACACCCATAAATGCTTGAGGAAGCGGTAAGCGGCATGAATCGACAATGAGACACATGAATATTAAGCTTCGACCCAATTTGGGAAAGTGACGGCCAAGAACAAACCGGAAGGCGGCGCAACAGAAACGACCGCCCCGTCTCTGCCGACCGACTGCTGCCGGTCTTCACGTCACCTGGCGACAGGTATTCTTTGCTTCGTTCTAGCGCTTCTGTTTTACTACGGTGCCGTTCTTCGCATTGAGTTTAATCGCACGGACTTCCTTGATCTCAACCCTTATCCGGACGCGGTGGAATATTTTGCACAAGCCAAGTCGATCTTGAAAGAAGGCGCGCCGACGATTCAGATTGGCTATGATAAATTACCCTCCCGCTACCCGCCGGGCTACCCGATTTTGATGATCCCCTGGCTCAGATTTCTGCCCCACAATGGGATTCTGGCCCCATTTAGAACAAATCAGACGATCGGCCTGTTGCTCTTGGCAGGCAGCTTCGTGTTTTATCTTACGATCGGAAGACCGCTCGCTGGGGGATTGGCAGCCCTCTTGATCGCAACTCAACCAGCATTTGTTACCTTTAGCCGATCATCGATGAGCGACCTCAGCGGCGGAGCTATCGCAGTGCTGGCCTTTGCGCTGGTCTACCTGGGACTCGCTTGGCGTCGCCGCTTGTTGATTTATTGCGCCGCGATTGTTCTTGGATTGTCTTTGTGCGTACGGCCTCAGTTAGTGTTCATGGCTCCCTTATTAGTGGCTATGGCTCTCTTTCCGGCGGACGTATCCTGGACGAGGTGGTTCATTCATTGCTGTCTTGTTCTTGTTGTATTCGCGTTGGCCGCAAGCCCGTACTTTATTCTGAACACGTTGGAATTTGGCTATCCGTTAAAGACTGGGTACGAATTCTGGGTACCGGCATTGGCGGACAAGCAAGCTGCTTTTTCCTTGCACAACGTCCCTCCCCAATTTGCCTTGATCTGGTCTGAGATCACCGCCAGTTGGGATCAATTTCGGGTAGCGAACCTCTTTGGCACCGGCACTTACGTAGTGCCGGCTTTCATTTTTCTGTCTGCTCTCGGTCTGGCGTTCATCCGGGTGCGGCAATTCGAGATCAGCGCGTTGTTAGCAGCAAGCGTCTACTTTGTGGCGATTGTAACTTACACCTACGTCGAGAGCAGGTTCTACATACCTATTTTTTTCCTCTTGGTTGCGCTCGCCGTTCTGCCTGCGGAATGGGCAGTGGGCCAAGCTCTCAATGGGCGCTTTTCGATTTGGACTGTTGGAGCGCTGACGGTATTTCTGCTCAGCTGTATTGGTTATCCGTCACAATCAGGCTTTAAGCCAAAGGGCGGTCGATCACAAGCCTGGGACGATCTTCGCTTCGCAAACAGCAATCGCAAATCACTGTGGTACGAGGCGCAGAAGGAATTCAGCCGCTTCTTCCGACACGCTCCTGGTATCGTTTTGTCCGATATCGATCCTGTCTACTTAAACGTGTTGTTACCGAAGCCATTCGTAGCGGCTCCCATTGACGATCACCATAATTACTGTTACAGCCAGCTCTGGCATTACGGGAAAGTCGAAGCGCTCCGGCTAGTTCAAAATGGCCTCGATCACGTCACTCCTGTGTACGCTCTTTTTCTGCCTTCCAATAATGATGATGGCCGGGACGTTCACCGCCTGCCGTCGATACAGGGTTATACTTGGAAACGGAGCGAGAAATCCAATTCAAGAGCTGTAGTCATGACATTGACAACGGATGCGGCTGCTCCAACCTTAGACTCCATCTCTCGGTAATGGAATGATGCCAAATGAAGCTGTCCGTCGTTATCCCTTGTTATAATGAACGATCGACGATTGAAGCTGTAGTTGAAGCAGTTCGCTCGGCACCAGTCGGAGACGTGCAAATTATTGTTGTGGACGACGGATCGACCGATGGGACAAGAGAACTTCTCAAAGAGAAACCTCCCGGGTGGGTCGATCGGATCGTGCTGCAGGAAGGCAATTCCGGGAAGGGAGCAGCGTTGCGCGCGGGTTTCCAAGCAGCTACGGGTGACCTGGTCATTGTTCAAGACGCCGATCTGGAGTATGACCCGAGCGAATACCCCATCCTGCTTGAACCAATTCTGGAGGATCGTGCTGACGTTGTGTTCGGTTCCCGGTTCATGGGTGGCAGACCTCATCGGGTGGTTTACTTCTGGCATATGGTGGGAAACCGATTTCTCACGTTGCTCTCCAACATGTTTACAAACTTGAACCTCACTGACATGGAAACATGTTACAAAGTGTTTCGCCGCGAATTCCTGGACGGTATTACCATTGAAGAGAACCGGTTTGGATTTGAACCTGAGATTATTGCAAAGGTAGCGAAAGCCGGCTGCCGGGTGTTCGAGGTCGGCATTTCGTATAATGGCCGAACGTACGAAGAAGGAAAAAAGATAGGATGGCGTGACGGTGTGAGAGCTATTTATGTGATTGTTAAATATAACCTATTTCGAAGGAACAAAGGTTCATGCAAGGGCAATACACAGGCGTCGATATCCTCGAAGCGCTCGAGAGCGCACACAACTACAACGATTACTTAACCCGCTTGATCCGCGAATCAACCGAATCAAAGGATCTGACCGACTTCGGGGCGGGCACTGGCACCTTCGCGAAACGTCTGCGCAAGGAAGGTTGCCGCGTCCTTTGTATCGAACCTGACTTCTCGCAGCGAGAACGTTTAATCGAAGCAGGCTTCAAAGTAATTCCGGATATCGATTCGCTCCCAGACGGGTCGCTGCCATTTGTTTTTTCGCTGAATGTGTTTGAGCACATCGAGGATGACCAGCGCGCAATCGAGCAGATCTATCAAAAGCTGGCCCCGAGCGGAGCCTTACTCTTGTATGTCCCGGCTTTTCACTGCCTGTGGTCATCATTAGATGACAAGGTCTGCCATTACCGTCGCTATACAAAGAAAACTCTGCGCACGCTTGTTCGGCCGAAGTTTTCGATCGAGAAGCTGCAATATGCTGATTCGCTCGGCTTCATCGCCGCCCTGACCTTCAGGTTGTTGCGCAAGGATGCGACATCGTTGACAGCGAAATCAATTGCCTGTTATGATAAATGGATTTTTCCGCTCAGCCGCATGCTCGATATTCTATTTCATCGGTTCCTCGGGAAGAATGTGTTTGTTATTTGCAGGAAAATTCCTGCTGACCCTTTTATGCTGCCATTGATAAGCAGCACCCAAGCGGCTCGACCTAACGGGAACTGAATAGCTCAAGTATCGAGCCGTCGTCAAAGCGTGGCGGACGTAATCAGCTCTGGCATCACTTCAGATCGCCAGCCCCATGTCGCGAAAGCAACGAACTGCAAATTGCGTGAGTCTCAGGAAAGCGTTTATCGCATTCCTTCAGGTTTCTGGAAAAGGATTTTGATACTGGGCACCCAGTGGTAGACGTGTTTTTGGGAAGGACTGTAGAGAACCAATTCACGGAAATATCACGGCTCGTGTCGCTTTTTCCAAGTGGCGTGGAACCTCGCCCGCCCTCGCGGGATTTTGAGCACGGCAACGCTCAGCGAGCGAGCGCCAATGATCCGCCGATTCCCCAGAGGATAGCTGCTCTGCGAGTAGTGCGAGTAATTGATAATCAGTTTCAAAAGGCGCAGAAACGCGGCCGGCGGTTCGGCCGATTAAATCATCGCTCCATTCCTGGAGCAATGCCCGCGCGGTAGCGCCACGATAGGTTGTCACTTCTAGTTGGCCGAAATGTCGGACCTGCGCCTTGCGACCGTTTAAAATAGCTTGTCCTGTCACGTAGAAGACGCGCCCGGGTGCTGGGTCATCAAGGTGATTAGCGACTCTGTTAACGTAATCGTTGGGCGGCATGATTTGATCTTGCGGACGGTCGAAGAATTGTCCCAATGTGAACGCGAGATTCCATCCGGATACTATAACGTCGCGTTTATGCATTTGCCTGTGCAGAAACTCGGCCACTTTAGCATACGGCCATTGTTTCTTGGCGAAAAAAAGGAATTGGATGTTGGGCACCCAGCACAGGACAATTAGCATGGTGAGGCACCAGGCTACTACGGTTGCCCCTCCTCGTATCCAAACAAGTCTGGCAAGCCAATCGATCCCCTCTGCCATCAGGATCAGAAGCAATGGCAGGGAACAAATCAGATAACGGGCGAACGCCGATGTATCAACGGAGATCCCTTGCAGGGACATAAGGATTGACGGCAGCATGATCGCTCCACACAACAGAAGGAGCGCTCGCTTTTCTCGTATCGCCGACCAACAACCGGCAAGCAGTAACAGCAGGGACAACAAGGCCGCACGACCAACCCCCATAAAGATAGTAAAGACTTGCGGAATGTAACCCATGCTCGTTGGCGGGGTATCGGTTCCCCATTCTCGGTTGACCTTTGCGATATCGGGCAGGAGTCGCCAGTAAGCTGCGCCAACTATGATCGCCACGGCAGCCAACGGAATCCAAAGCGTTCTGGCCTGCCAGAGAAACCGGCGTCCCTTGGAAAAACCGGCGGAAAAGCTTTCGGCTATCAGCAATAGTATGAGAAAGGCGACCGTGTAAACACCATTGGGATGTGCAATTAGCAATAGTAACATCGCCGCAGCACATCGCAGACCGCTCCACCAGTCCCGCCGCCCAGCCCAACGAAAAAATTCATTCATTGCCAATAGACTCAACGCCACCAGGAGCGAATAAGCCCGAATCGCCGGACCCCACGCCACCAGGTACGGATTAAAAGCGGCTAAGCCGGCGGCAATCAGTGCAGTACGCGTCGAACCGGCGACCTTAAGAGCGAGCGAAGCAGTCAGCGGAATGATTGCGACGGCTGCTGCCATCGGCAACAGAGTTAGCCGCCAATCCGCCGCTCCGCACAGCCAGGCGACACCTTTCTCGACCAAAATGAAATAGTTCATCGACAGCCACATTTGGAAATGGGTCAAGATGTAGGTTGGGCTTTGTTTCAGACATATCAGCGTACCGATCTCATCGCCTAAGAATACTCGGCCATGTTGAAGAGCAGCAAGCAGGGCCAACACGCAAAGACATAGCGCCCCTAACGCGACACGTTCACGCCGTGACAGGCACCGCAAGGTCAGGTCAGAGTGAATGAGATTCAATAACGTGTGTGGACGAGCGCTTGAAAGCATCGGAACTAACGAGAAGCTCTAACCGATCCAAGGTGTTTCAGAGCGGGTTGGCTCCCCCTTGGGACTGCCTCGGTCGGCGCCGATAAGGCGGGCGCCGTGATTTGACGCTGATGTTACACACTTCGTGGAAACAGGGCATTTCATGGCGGTTTACCGCCTTTGCTGCATCCCGAAAGAGCAAAGTCACCGGTAAGGGATGAGTCATATGTTGGAAACTACTCCCCTTGGCAAAACAAAAGTCAATCCCGAAAATATCACAATCGCCGAAACGTAGTTGCCAGTCGCAATCAAACCGCTAGATCGTCTGCACCGCACGCTCCCTTGCTGATTCATTACCATTTACAGGAATGGAAGACTATGAAGCCTTGCCGAAGTACAGCCGTGTATGGACCCGATCGCAGTGAAGATCGACAGCGCGCTCGACGATGCTAGTGTAACGGCTAACGGGAAGGATACTATGGATAAAAGGGTTTTTCGAAATCTGCCGCCGTCAGTTTCAGGCAAACACGTTGACACGATACTGAGAGTTAGCTCCCTGATCATCACTGGGCTTCTTCTGGCATTTCTGCTAAGCCAGACGGTAAGGGCGATGCCAGTCAGCTCGCAAGCCGCGTCATTGCCTGGACTTTCGGTAGCGCGAGATGGCTCGTTGCTACGAAACGGCGTACGCTATCGCGGCGTGGGCGTCAACTACACTGATGCTTTTTTGCGTCCACTCCGGCATCCAGGAGATGAAAGTTATCGCGACGATTTTCGAAAACTAGCCGCTAATCACATCCCATTTGCGCGCATTACGGCGTGCGGCTTCTCGCCAAGTGATTATCAATTATACCAGAAGGACAAAGAGAACTATTTCAAACTGCTCGATGGCGTCGTGCAAGCAGCAGAAGAGTCTAATGTAGGTCTTATTGCCGATCTTTTTTGGTCAAATACCGCAGTGCCCGACCTGGTGGGCGAACCGCGCGACCAATGGGGTAACTCACAAAGTAAAACTCGACAGTTTATGCGCACATATATACGCGAGGTCGTATCGCGCTATATGAACTCTCCCGCGATTTGGGGTTGGGAGTTTGCCAACGAGTATAACCTTTCACTGGACTCTCCCGACGCCTGGCGGAATCTGCGTCCGGTCGATCCCCGCCTAGGCAGGACAAGGAGCCGTGGTCCGGGCGATGCGCTTACTACTGAGATCTTTACGAGCGCGTTATCCGATTTTGCCAGGACGGTGCGTGAGATTGATGCTCACCGTATGCTACTTACCGGCAACAGCGTTCCGCGATTTTCCGCTTACCATATGCAGACAGAGAGAAGGAATGGGGCAGATAGTGCCGAGCAATTTGCCACAATGTTGTTACGCCAGAATCCTGGACCGTTTAACCCGATTTGTATTCATACTGCTCCCATGTCACCCATGCCCCACTTTGCAAGGCGGCCAGTCTCGTATAACGAACTAATCCAAAGATGTGCTGGCGCAGCACGTTCTGCCTCGAAGTCACTCTACATCGAAGAATTTATTACCTGTCCACCAAAGACGGAGTGTAGTATTGCTACCCGCCGAGAGTATGTCAGTGAAGTGTTGGCGGCTATCCAGGCAAATAACGTGCCCCTGGCCTCAGTCTGGGTTTATGGGAGAAAGATGATACATGATCCTAACAGTTTAATCTTTGACGATGATACCGCCCCCGTCTTGCAGATGATTGGTGATTTTAATCAAAAATGGTCGATGCGGTGAATAGCGCCGCGACGCTAATTGCCGCTTTGAAGCCGCTAGGAGTCCAAATTTAATTCTTTGCTTCGCATATTTGGTGGACGAATCTGCCTGGGCCGCCGCTCTTATAACATCTAAGGAACATTCCGGTCCGTCTGCCAAGCAATTCCAATCTTCATTTCTGCGGTAGGATGCACTATCGAACTGTCGCCATGTGTTTTACTCGAGTCCCGAACTCAGCCTCCAACTCATCGGCTGCAGCAAGTGAATGTTCGGTAGCCTGAGGACTTTTTTCGATCTCAGTGGAAAGTCGCCGTGCTTCTTCCACAATTGCTGGATCGATGGCGGGATCGTCAGACTGAAAATCCGGCGGTACATTGGAACTATTGATACGCTCTGAAAGCGGCTCGAGACATTTGGCCGAATACGCCTCGCCCAAAAAATTAAGCAACGAGCGCAGAGCCGACTCGGGGGTTTCGACTAAGGCGGTATAACGCACGCGATAAACCACACATGGACCGTAAGCCTCCTCCGCCTTCAAACATGCTCTGACGGTGCGCAGCCAATATTTGTACGCGTCTTTCTGGTTTGCCACCAAATGGGTTCCTGCGATCCGATGGAAATTGAGCATAGAGCGTACGACCGAACGCACGTCGCGCACGATGTGAATGAATAAAGCGTTTGGAAACAGTTTGCGCAGACCACAAATATGGAAGGAGTACTCTGGCGTTTGATCTACCCAGCGCGTCTTGTGTTCTGAGTCCGAAGCCGGCGTTCGAAGCGAATCAACAAGCTCGGAGTAAAGCAGGCCGCCCGCGACTCCGTACTGCTGAATCGCTTCATTGGTAGCAGCATCCAATTCGCCAGTCACTTCGCTAAGGTAAAACCCCTCCTTTTTGAGCAGGCGTTGAACTGCTATAACCAGGCGTTTTCTGTCAAGGTCACACCGGTGTTTGAGGATCAAAGAGTTGATACCGCGTCCGATGTGCGAGAAGAATTCATCGCCTGAGATATCCATAGCACTTAAGATCGAGAAAATGCCGCGCGCCGCACCGATCTGGTAACTCTTCGCGACGTTCACCGCAAAATCGCCCATCCAGTTAGACTCTGGCACTGGGAAGATATTGGGATGGTGGCCAAGGCACCATGCGAGAATGCTAGTTCCAGATCGCGGCGACCCTACCACGAAAATAGGTTTGTTAATCTCCTCGTGCATTTCAGCGATTTTGAACCGACCCGCCCTTGTCCGTTTGTGAAGGCGTCGATGCAGCGACGGGCTTTCGGCGCATCCAGAAGCTGCCTCCGATCCAGCGAGGTAGGTCAGGAAAAGCAGCTTGAAGGTGCTCCGCATGATAGCTGCTGAGGTAGTAATTAGCCATTAGCACCTCGAACTCCGAGTTGAATGTTAAAAATGCCTGCAGCAAATACTGTTCGGTCCAGAAGCGTAACTCATCCATTACCCAATCACGCCGGTACTCGAAGGGCAGAAAGATGTCATGCACGTGAACAATGACTCCCGGATTCAGACGCGGTAACACCTCCAGGAAAAGGTAATTGACGTCGCCGCCTATTTTCACTGTATGCGAGCTGTCGATAAACAAGATGTCACCCGACGCCAACTGCGAGAAGAATTCCAGACTAATGTCCTGGACCTTTTTCTCAATTAACAATTGCAACCCATGAAATCCTTCCCGGAGGAACTCCCGCGGAGATGGTTCGATACAGATGAGCTTCGAAGTTTTGTTCTTTTCGGCCGCTTCGCCCAAAACAAGGGATGAGAAACCGCTGCCCACTTCGATGATTAATCGTGGCTGGAAATGCCGAATCATGCAGTACGCCACGAGAGCATCAACACCATCAAAGAGACCGTTCCCAAGATAAAACCCAACGTGCCCTTGAGGTTTTCCCATTGGAAAGTGTTGATACTCGTCACGGAATTTTGAAAAGCTCCCCAGCAAATCGAGTTGCGCCGCCTCATTCATGTCGATGCCTATGAGTTCGCTCGGTCGATCCCAGAGCGTTTCAGGCAACATTTGAGTGTCAGGGATCGGCTGGTTAAACCGCGCGGGAGTTACATGAAATCCATTTCGCTCCCAGTTCTGAAACAAGTCTCGAAATTGCGGGCTTCTAAGGCACATCGGCATCACCGCAGCGATAAATTGCGAAAGTTCCGCGACGTTGATGTTCTGTCGCCTGGCTTCGTCTGCCATTTCGCGGAGCGCGGCCGGCGCAGACTCGATCTCACGCCTTGCTTTGACCGAATCGATTGGTACGTCGGGTTTACTAGCAGGATAAAGGCGAAACTCATATAGCCTGGAGTCATTAATC
Source organism: Candidatus Udaeobacter sp. (assembly GCA_036494375.1). Taxonomy (GTDB): domain Bacteria; phylum Verrucomicrobiota; class Verrucomicrobiia; order Chthoniobacterales; family UBA10450; genus Udaeobacter. The sequence continues at coordinate 3,437 of DASXOI010000270.1, read as the reverse complement.
CATGGAATTTCCACGCGGCCAGACGGCCCTCCTTGCGTCACCAGCTTCTCGTCATCCTTCCCCAGTGAGACACGTATCTCCGCTCCGGCCGGATCGTTCGTCTCCCAGGAAATCACGCAGCGTTGCCCAAAAAGAACTGGATTCGGATCCGCGTTGATTTTTCCGGTAATCTCTCCGGTTCGCTCCGTCTTATTCACTGCCGATAGCCAACGTCAGCTGCTACGACCAGCTCCAGTTCCGCAATCGACTGTGATGGCTCCAGGCTTTTGAGGTGTCTGTCACTGAAGAGAAATTCCAGTTTTTCCCGTGCAGTATCGGTAGAATAGAGCTCTTGCGTTTTGCTAATACCGTTTTGGGAGAGTCGCTTCCACAGCTCTTCCGATTCGTAGAGCTCAATCAACGCGTGCGCAAAATCCTGCGGTTCGTCGGCTACGAGAACGTGTTCGTGGTCGACGAGATTCATTCCCTCCACAGCGATTGAGGTCGCAACAACGGGCACGCCGAAGGCCATGCTTTGATTGATCTTGCCCTTGATGCCCGCCCCGAAACGCAAAGGAGCCACGGAGAGCCGCACGCTATCGAAAAATGAGCGCACATTTCGTTGCAATCCCGCCACAATGATCCTGTCGCTCGCCAGCGCAACGATTTCAGGGGGCGCCTTATCACCGATGATGTAAAATTTTGTATCTGGCAGACGGTCGACAACGAGCGGGTAAATCTCTTCCACGAAAAACAATACCGCATCAATATTGGGCCTGTGCTGAAAGCCGCCGATGAAAAGCCAGTCCCGCCGAAGTGCAAACGGTGGGACTGGCCCGGTGACGTCGACGATGTTCGAAACCAATTGAATAGACTTGTTAGGCCAATTTTCCTGAAGCATTTGTTGTTCGATCGGGCTTACGACCCACGTCTCATCTGACTCCTTGATCAAGCAATCTTCGACCAGTTGCTTCTCTTGTGCTTTCCGGCGCACATCGGGATCTTGAGTGAGTTGCGCTTCCCGTTGTTCGCGCAGGTAATGCAAATCTACGGTATCAAAAATGACGCGGCTATGTGGCGCGTGCAGCCGAACGTCGGCAATATGCTTGCGCGCAAAATCGCACCGGCTTAGCACCACGACGTCTATCGCGGAACCGTGCGAAATCAGATAATCGCGCACTCTTTTCACATATGGATAATGAACAACTTGAATTCCGCGTTTCTGCAGCTCGTGAGTGTAAGGCGGCATGTCTGCCAGATTATCGGGAAGGAAAGTCACGCGATGACCGAGCCGGTGAAGAATTTTAAGAATTTGGAACATCCGCAGCGATCCCGAGTCGCGGTCAGGCATCGGCAGATGATGGTCGATCACGAGAATGTTCTTGCCCGACGCAGTTGTGGGACGATTCAGAAATGCCACGTCCCCATTGGCTGGTCTCTTCGCCAGTTCATCAATCCATATCTCTGCGAACGTTGAGCGGTTGATCTCCTGATGCTTCTTCGCACCGGTTGAGATATCGGTGCCGCCAGTTGCTCCCTCGTGATGAATTACCTCGCTTAGCGGTTGATACAGAACTCTGTAACCGGCTTGGCGGACCTTAAAGGCCAGGTCAGTGTCTTCATAATAGCCGGGCGCATATCGCGAATCGAAGCCGCCGGCACTTTCGAACAGCGCCTTGGGAATCATTAACGCTGCCGCTGAGCAATAATCTACGTCGCGAAGGTAGTTGTATTCGGGCTTACCCGGATCATCAAACTTCCCGTAGTTCCAGCCTGAGGCATCTCGCCAGATTATGCCGCCTGCTTCCTGTAAACGGCCATCCGGGTAAAGGAGTTTTGAACCGACAATGCCTGCTCGCCGCTCCTCGTTGAAAGTATCGAGCAAAGCAGTTAGCCAACCCGACTTGACGATTGTGTCGTTATTCAGGAAGACCAGGTATTTCCCGCGTGCCATTTGTGCACCCGTGTTGCAGGAAGCGATGAACCCGGAATTGCTGTCGTTGCGCACATAGATAACTCCAGGGATTTGCGCTATGACCTCTGGAGTTTTGTCGGTCGAACAGTCATCGACCACGATTACCTCGAAAGCTGCCTGCTCTTGCACAGACTGCAACGAAGCGAGACATGCATGCGTGTATTCGAACTGGTTGAAAACTGGAATAATGATTGAGACATCCACGTCCTCGTGCTGAGGAAAACGAATCGACTTCAACGGCAAGATGGGGCCAAGCGATCCGGCTAGCACCTCTTCGCCAGGAACGGTTGAAGATGCCTGACCGTCAGTTCCTGGTTGTTCACTCCTTGGAATCTTTGCGACCTGAGCGGCTTTGATTTCATCATCGATCTTTTTGATCTCCGGGTGCTCTTTGCGCCATTTCGAATAGGCGGCCACAATCCTTTCAAGGTGTCCGTACCCGGCCGGTGTTTTTTTATGGGCCAGTTTTGCTTTCAGTGTCGCGCCGGGATTGGCCAGCTGCCATCGGCGAGAAGTTCGCAGTTTGCGGGCGGCGTCATCGGCGTCGTCGAGGAGGCGCGAAAGCCGTCTTGTATTGTGCAGCTGTTTGCGCAACCGATCCGTCAATTCCCCGATGTATTTCTCGTCTTCTGCGAGATTTACGCTTCTTTGGTGAAGCAGATTGTTCATCTCCACGATCCGCTGGCGTAAATCCTCGATCTCATTGGTGTAGTCAGCTTCGGTTTTGGCCAGATGAGCGCTGATTTCTTCGATCTGCGCCTTGTAATGCTTTTCTGTTTTAGCCAGATGAGTCGTGAGCTCCTTCACCTGGGCTTTGTGCAGCTCTTCGCTATGGGCAAGATGCGCACTGAGTTTCTCCATTTCCGCTTTGTGCCGAGCTTCGGTTTGCGCAAGGAGCTCACCATACAGATGCTCGATTTGCGCGAAGCGATCTGGAACAAAGGAATCGAGTCGGCTTATCGCGCCGGGAAGTAAGTCTGTCTCTTGTGACTTCGCGTCATTGCCGGATTTTGCCGCAGACAGCTTCCTTTTTTTCCGTGACGTTTCAGCAACCAAGGCGCGATAAAGCTCGATTACTTCGCCGGAGACGCCCGCATCAACCAGTTGGTCAATGGTGAAGTGCGTGTGACGTCTTTTCGTTGTCACTAATTCTGCAGCGCTATGAATTTTTGCTTCCGGCAATCCAACAAAATTGGCAATCCGCTGTAACTCCTTTTCTACGCTTTCGAAGAACAGATCGTAATGAGTAAAAAGCCGATCAGATTTGCCTGCCGCTTCGATTAATCGGCGGTTATAAATTTCCCACAGTCGAAGGCCAAATGCATATGACGTTCCATTGCGCTTTCGCATCGAGTAAGCGACTTCCAGCGGATTGCGCACAATGACCAGCGTTTTCAAACCTGGCAGAAGCTCTTCCCAGAACGACAACGTCAAACTATTGCGGGGATCCTTCCATCCCCATATCTGTGCCGAATGAAACGCC
>DASXOI010000269.1:0-14647 GCA_036494375.1 Candidatus Udaeobacter sp. | reverse complement strand
CCGTGGGCGATCTGGAGATCGCCCTTCCTTGAATCACTTTAAACGATCGGGCGCGCCAGGCCCCAGCGAGCCAAGCGAAAACGCACAGCGGTGGCCAGGCAGCCTAATCCGTAGCGCACGCTTCTACGGAAATTGATCGATGACGCTTCCGGCATATAACGAGCCGGGCACGTCACCTCCCCGATGGCGCGTTCAAGGGCGATGATTTGCGCCAGGATTTGATTGTCGAAAACAAAATCGTCGGAGTTTGCTCGTAATGGCAGCCGCTCCAAAAGCTCGCGCGAAAATGCGCGATAGCCAGTGTGGTACTCGGAAAGTTTGGCTCCGATAAGAAAATTCTCCATCAGTGTGAGGAATCGGTTTGAAACGTATTTCCACCAAGGCATTCCGCCACGCAGCGCGCCTCCGCCGAGAATTCGCGAGCCGAGCACACAAGGATAAAGGCCGCTTGCGACAAGAGCTGCCATCGCCGGAATCAGCTTCGGCGTGTACTGATAATCGGGGTGAATCATGATGACGATGTCTGCGGCTGCGGCCAACGCGAGCCGATAACAAGTTTTTTGGTTCGCGCCGTAGCCACGATTCTCTGGATGCACTTCCACTTCCACATTGGGCAGAGTGCGCGCGATTGCCACCGTTTCATCATGGCTGGCGTCATCCACAACAATGACTAGATCGACGATGCCATGTGCCATTACTTCGTCATAAGTCTGGCGCAACGTGCGCGCAGCGTTATACGCGGGCATCACTACGACAATTTTCTGGCCGTTTACCATGGGACGCGTCCTGACATAACTGTCATTCTCATCCCGCAGTCGCGGGAGAAGAATCTCGGATTGTATTCGATAGGCTCATAACGACAATCCAAGATGTTCGTGTCGCTCAACATGACAGACGGCTTGTGACATCATTGTTCCGGAATGTCTCGTTAACAAATACCTTGCAAGCTTCATGACTGTTTTTTACGACCCAAGCTGCCTGGAATATTCCAGTCCGGGACATCCGGAACGGCCAGAGCGGGTCGCACACACTGTGCCGGTCCTTAAGGACCGACATCTTGATTGGGAATGGCGGAGACCAACTGCCGCGACGGATGTACAATTACTGCGCGGACATTCGCGTGAGCATGTCGAAAGTGTTGCCGACGCGGTCGCACATTTCGATCCCGATACTCCGCTGTATCCTAACATTGAACAGCACGCGCGACGGTCAGCCGGCGCAGCAATCGAAGCAACGCGTTTCGCGCTGCGGGGCGCGCCCGCTTTCAGCTTGATGCGTCCGCCGGGGCATCACGCCACACGTGATCGCGCAATGGGGTTCTGTTATTTTAGCAACGTTGCCGTCGCGGCGATCGATGCGTTAGAAAACGGCGCTGAACGGATTGCCATTTGGGATTTTGATGGCCATCACGGGAACGGCACCGAGGCGATCGTAGCGCACAATGAGCGAATTCGATTTGCCTCGATTCATCAGTTTCCCGCGTACCCTGGCACCGGAGCAAAATCGTTTGCGAACATCGACAATTATCCCATCGCACCTTACGCACCACGCGAGATAATCCTCGAGATTGCACGGCGTTCTCTTGATAAGTTGATCGCTTTCGAACCTGATTTGCTTCTGGTTTCGGCAGGATTCGACGCCTACGCGCGCGATCCCCTGCTCCAACTAACGCTCGAGCGCGAAGATTTTTCCACCTTCGGTGAGTGGTTAGGCGAAATCGACACTCCGATCGCAGTCGTCCTCGAAGGCGGATACAGCAATGAATTACCGGAATTGATCGACGTGTTCTTAGCGGCGTGGAACGGTTGAATTGTAGCGGACTCGGCAGCCGCAAACGGCGTTGGATTTTTTTTCATCAACGCCCGCTCAGAGTCATTCCGATCAAACGTGCAGCCGCATCTTCAATATCGTGGTATTTGTTTTCAGCCGCCCTGGCTTTCACTGCAAGAAGACCGCACCGGTGAACGTTTGTGAAATCACCATAGGGGAACTTATATCTGCGCTTCGTATTCACAGCGTAACGTTCGTCCACACCGAGATGCCACTTCGCGTATTCGGTGAATCCATGCACGCGGATCAACTCGTTTTCCGCATCGGGCGAAGACTTGTGCTCGCGCCACGCGCCTTTTTTATCAGCGATGAAATGTCCTTGCTGGATGAGTTGAGATGCGAACGCGACGGCATTTTCGTTGAGCTTTACGCTTCCACTGGACTGCGCCCGGGCACCACCGATTGCGTTGAGACAAACAATCAGTCCGATCCGCGCTACGGAGTTAAGTTTGCTGATCGCTACTTTCATTCGCGCAAGCCGAAGTGTTTGCCTCCCACGCAGAAGTGGCAACAGTATTCGCTTCAGCGGGCCGTAGTTCAGCTTGGTAGACCTGTCGCCGCGGCGACAGGTCATACTGAAAAATCATCGGCAATTGCTCCTCGCGATTTTCGACAAATAGACAATGTTCTTCGACAGCTTCGGGCCGTAGTTCAGCTTGGTAGAACGCTTGAATGGGGTTCAAGAGGTCGTGGGTTCGAATCCCGCCGGCCCGAAAAGGATCAAATCTCTCCGAGATCTTTGCTGTTGATCAGCAAGATCCGAGCTTCACAGGCGAAGCGATCAAAACGGAGCATCGGCAGTGGCCAATCATTGGCATCGAAGCCAATCGAATTGCAGTCATAGACGGTCCAGTTCGATACGTGTGGCAGCGGCTGAATTGACTTTCTGACTGAGTAGACACTCGCGTACACCTTGCCTACTCCAACCCGAGTGCCTTGAAAATCGCATCGACGTGTTTGAAATGAATCTCGAGTGAGCAGAGCCGATCGATTTCTTCTGTTGAGAGACGGGCGATGATTCCGGGCTCGAGCTTTGCATTCTCGGCAAAAGTCCCCTCGCCTTTCCAAGTTTTCATGGCAGCGCGTTGCACGGTTTCATAAGCGTTCTTGCGTTCCGCGCCGGCGCTCGTGAGTGCGAGCAGGATTGATTGACTGAAATACAAGCCTTTGGTTAGCGCGAGATTTTCCGCCATTCGATCCGGGTACACCTGCAACTTTTCGACGACGTCGCGCAATTTCACGAGCATGTAATCCAACAGGATGCATGAATCCGGCAGAATGATGCGCTCGGCGCTCGAGTGGCTGATGTCGCGCTCGTGCCACAGCGCCACATTCTCCAGCGCGACGATCGCATTCCCACGAATTACGCGGGCTAATCCGCTCAACCGTTCGTTTGTAATCGGGTTGCGTTTGTGGGGCATGGCAGAGCTGCCTTTCTGTCCTTCGCCGAAAAATTCTTCAACCTCGAGCACTTCAGTCCGCTGCAAATGGCGAAACTCGGTCGCCCAACGATCAATGCTCGATGCGATCACGGCGAGAGTGGTCATAAATTCTGCGTGACGGTCGCGCTGCACGATTTGCGTCGAAAGCATCGCGGGTTTTAATCCGAGCCTCTCACAGACGGAACGCTCGATTTTTGGATCGATGTGCGCGTGCGTACCGACTGCGCCACTGATTTTGCCGACGCGAATACGCTCCCGAGTTTGAGTCACGCGCTCGATAGCGCGACCGAATTCATCAAACATAAGTGCCAGTTTTAACCCGAACGTGATCGGCTCCGCGTGCACGCCGTGGCTGCGGCCGATCATCGGCGTCATTTTATACCGGCGCGCCTGGTCTGCGATTACGCTTCGAAGCGCTTCGAGATCACCGAGAAGGATTGAGCAGGATTCGTTCAGTTGCACCGCGAGCGTCGTGTCCAGAATGTCCGATGAAGTCAGTCCCTGGTGTATCCATCGTGACGCCGACCCGACTGATTCGGCTACATTTTCGAGAAAAGCGATGACGTCGTGGTTCGTTCGCTTTTCTATTTCGAGGATCTTGGGAATCGAGAATCGCGCCCGTTTTCGAATCTCAGCGGCGTCCTGTTTCGGAATCTGGCAAAGCTCTGCCATCGCTTCGCAGGCGAGCACTTCAATTTCCAGCCAGATTTCGAACTTGCGTTGGTCCGACCAGATTTTGCTCATCTCTGGCCGGGAATAACGGTCAATCACATTGGCACCATAAAAGCGACCGGAGCGAGCGAAAAGCGTTTTTGAACGCCACGCTTGTTTTTATTAATACGTCGCTCCCGCGAGGTGCTTTGAACGCAATCCTGGTCTCAAGCGCTTGAGCGGTTTCGGACAGACGCGCGGAATGGAAACCGCTGAAGCGTTTGAGATTTATTACGGCTAGCAGCACGGCGCTAAAGCGCGGTGTTAATGATGAGAAGGCACCTCAGGCGTTGAGCGCGTAGTCGCTTTCGATGTTCACGCAAGACCGCAGCAATATTCCAACACCCCTCGAGAAGATACCGCTCCACTGAGCTTGAAGCTCTATGCTGCAAGGACACTTGCTCGTTTAGCAAACGCGGGCGCGCAGCAAACGTCCCTTATCCTTTACGCGGACCTGGCCGCTGTCCAAAAGATCCGCGACGGCTGCCACCATCTCTGTGCTGCTACGAGTGCACGAACTGACTGCCAGGATCAGATCACCGAGCGAAAGCCGAGTGCGCGGTCTGATGATTTGGCGCAATTGAGGATTTCTTTTCATATATTGACCGTTTTTGTGCTGAGCAGGTCGGATGCCAGCGTTCTCTGTGAATATGTCGTCCATGGTGTAAGTGCAGTTGTTCACTTTCTATGCACGATAGAACTGACCGTTGCGTGACACTTTTGTTCAATTTTAGAACATAAAAACTTCAGATCGACGGGACTCCGCTGTTTCAGGCACCGTTCAAGGTTTACCCCCACGCAGTACGCTTGAGGACAGCGCTCACTCAGCACGAACGTTCACACCAATCGGTGTCGCTGATTACGTGGCCGCGGCCTTGGTCAGTCGGTTCGCTTTTTACCGGTGAGACTAACCACCAGCAGATAAAGAACTGTAAGCACGACGCATGCGATTACGATCGTGTGAAAATTACCGCTCTCCTTTACAGCTTTGATCAAGGCCGTTGCGTCTTGCGAGTCGATCATTTCACGCGTCAGCACTTTTTGGCCAAACCACGCCAGGACCGAACACCACAGGGCCGACCCCGCCAGGGTCATTACGCTGAATGTGGCGAATTTCATTCGGATGATGCCAGCCGGAATAGAAATGACATGGCGGATCACTGGCAAAAGGCGCGCGAAGAAAATGCCCCCTGCTTCGTAACGACGAACCCATCTTTCGGCGCGCTCTAGTTTATGCTCGCTTAGCAAAAAATAGCGTCCCCACCGGGCGATGAAAACCCGTCCAAGCCACAATGCAGTCCAATAGGTCGCCGTCGCCCCAAGCCAGGACCCGAATGTGCCCGCCGCTATAACACCGAACGTGTTTAGTTTTCCCTCCAAGGCGAGAAATGCGGCAGGAGGAATAACGACCTCGCTGGGTACCGGTAAGATCGAGCTTTCCATCGCCATGAGCAGGATAATTCCCACGTATCCCCACTGCTCGACCCACTGAAACCAGATTTGAACCAGATGATGCATATTGTCACTCCGAGCTCTTCGACTACCCTCACGTCAGCGCCGCCGAGAAATCTTCCGATCTCAAGTCGAATGAATTCGCCCTAGTTCAGTCCAAAAACTAAAATCCGCAATTCAAAATTCCCACCCCACCCCGTAATGCCGCTGTCATGTTGAGCCAAGCAGAACATCTCTGGCTTCTTTCGGTCGACGCCGTGATTAAAAATGATCAGAGATTCTTCTCCCGTGACTGCGGGATCAGAATGACAACTCGTGATCGTGTGTAGCCATGTCGATCTATCGCCGCGTACTTCGATATTACCAGCCGTTCTGGGGAAAAACGATAATCGGCCTGTTTCTGTCGCTACTCGGCATTTGCCTGAATCTGCTCAAGCCGTGGCCATTCAAAATTATTGTGGATGATTTTCTCCGACCAGCGCCTGCTGCGCGCGGTGATTGGCGCACATTAATTCCCCTGCTCTGTCTCGCGCTGGTCGTGATCCAGTTTGCATGGGGAATCATTAACTGGATCACGAATTATTTGTTCGTGAAGATCGGCCTCGAAGCGCTGCTGAAGCTGCGAACCGATCTATACTCCCATCTGCAACGCCTCTCTCTTAAATTTCATGACGCGCGGCGCTCTGCCGATTCCAGTTTTCGCGTCGCGTACGATTCGCAGTCGATCCAAACAATCTACAACAAAGGTTTCACCAATATCTTTGCTTCGGTGATCGCGCTGATCGGCACATTCGTCGTAATGTTGAGGCTCGACTGGGTATTGACGCTGCTTTCCCTCGCGATCGTGCCTCTGATTGTGGCTGCGATTTATTTCTTCGCGCGCCGGATTCGCAGTGAATCGACCTCGATTCAGGAACAGGAAAGCGCCGTCCTTGCGCAAGCGCAGGAGGGACTGAGCTCGATTCGGATGGTGCACGCTTTCGGACGCGAAGACTTCGAGGTTATGCAATTTCATCAGCGGGCGCAGCAGAGTTTGCAGGCAAATCTGCGGCTGACGTTAACCAATGTGAATAGTGCGCTGGTGATCAGCACGCTGATGGTTATCGGCACGGCGGCGATGTATTACGTCGGAACTCTGCATGTGCTCGCAGGCGCGTTGAGCCTCGGTTCGTTGTTGGTTTTTAGCGCTTACCTCCTGATGCTGTATCAACCGTTGGAATCCCTGACGTACACGGCTTGGGCAATGGAAGGCGCTACTGCCGGCGCGAAACGCTGTTTCGAAGTGTTGGATAGTCAGGACGATGTGCGCGACTCGCCAAATGCGGTCGATATTTCATTGGCTAAAGGCGCGATTGAGTTTCGGTCAGTCGATTTTGGTTACGCCGAACGCCGGATCGTCTTGCGCGATATCAACCTTTCCATCGCGCCGAATCAAATTGTCGGACTCGTGGGCGGCACGGGCGCGGGTAAAAGCACCTTGCTTAGCCTGGTGCCGCGCTTTTACGATCCGACTAAGGGCTGTGTGATGCTTGACAGTCGCGATGTCCGCGAAATTACGAAGAAATCTTTGCGCGCTCAAATCGCCATCGTCCTTCAAGATACGCTACTTTTCTCCACAACGGTTCGCGAGAACATCGCCTATGGCCGACCTGATGCGACGGAGGACGAGATTATTGAAGCGGCGCAACGGGCGCAGGCTGACGAGTTTATTCGGCAAATGCCGGAGGGGTACAACAACCTCGTCGGCGAACGCGGCGGGCATTTGAGTGTCGGCCAACGCCAGCGCATTGGAATCGCCCGAGCATTTCTGAAGAACGCGCCGATTCTGTTACTGGACGAACCGACTTCGGCGCTCGACCCCAGCACCGAAGCCGCCATCATGGAAACCATCAAGGAATTAATGCGCGGCCGGACAACTTTGATTGCCACGCATCGCCTGGCGACCATTCACAATCTTGACCAAATCATCGTGCTAGATCACGGACGCATCATCGAGCAAGGTCGCGGCCCGGAACTCCTCATCCGGGGTGGCGTTTACGCGAAACTTTATGCATCGGGAAACTTTCCGACATAACGCTGTATTGTCATGTTGAGCGAAGCGAAACATCTCTGGATCGCCTCTGTTGGCACACCAGCTGATCAGAGATTCTTCGCGTCGCTCAGAATGACAGAATTGGTAATCCCATGACCAATGTTAAAGAAGATCGGCACGTCGAAAGCGATTGGTGGCCGGAGCCGATCCCGTCGAACGTGGAGTTCGGCGAAGGCTTTTATTGCGAGAGCGCACAAATTTTTCGATTCCTCCGAAACAAACGACCGCGCGCAGTCGTCATTGGCAAACACGTTTCCTGTTACGCAGGGTGCTCATTTGCAATTGGAGTTAATGGTCAATGCATGATCGGCGACTTCACGCTGCTCAATGGCGCGCTGATCATGGCTGAGGAAAAGATCGAGATCGGCTCATATTGCCTTGTTTCGTGGAACGTCGGTATCGCCGATTCCGATTTTCATCCGCTCGAACCAGCGCAACGCCTCATCGACGCGCAAGCGCTGGCGCCGTATTTCGAAAACCGCCCGGCGCGTCCCATATTAAAAACCGCGCCAGTCAAAATCTGCGACAATGTCTGGATCGGAATGAACGCCGTGATTTTGAAAGGCGTCACCATCGGTGAAAACTCAGTTGTCGCGGCGGGATCGGTGGTCACCAAAAGCGTTGAACCGAACACGGTCGTGGCGGGAAATCCGGCTGTAGTCGTAAAGAAATTCCAAGGGTGATTCCTTCTAACGCACAGCGCTCAACGCCGAACACTCAACGCCGAATTTTTTTTATTCGATGTTGGACGTTCGACGTTGGGCGTTCGGCGTTTTCTTCCTCGTGAAACGCAAACGCATCGTGGTGATGGGATTCATGGGATCGATGCCGATCGCCGGCGTTGTCTGGCAACACATTCATTACGTTGTGGGATTGCAACGGCTCGGCCACGACGTTTTCTTTATCGAAGACTCAGCGCGCCTGCCGTACAACCCCGAAACATTCGAAGTTACCGATGAATTCGATTACGCGGCAAGAGTTCTCGACCGCCTGGCCCGGGACTTCGGTTTCAAAAATCGCTGGGCGTATTGCGCCCGTTACTTGCCAGGTAATCCAACCGCCGGCTTCTCATTGAAGAAAATCCGGCAACTTTATCGCGAAGCTGACGCGATCCTGAATGTTTGCGGCACGCAGGAGTTCAATGACGATTTACTCGTTTCCGATCGCATTCTTTACATCGAGAGCGACCCGGGCGTGGAGCAAATCAAGATCGATAAGGGCGTCAAATCAACAGTCGAATATCTGCGACGGCATCACGCGCTTTTTACCTTCGGCGAAAACATCGGGACAAAAGATTTTCCGGTCCCTCTGCACGGCTTTAAATGGCTGCCCACGCGGCAACCAGTCGTGACCGACCTTTGGAAAACCACGCGGGCTCCTTCTCGTGCGGCGGTGTTCTCAACAATTGCGAACTGGTCCACAAGTGGTCTGAAGGACATCACATGGCGCGGCAAAAAATATCTCTGGAGCAAATCGCGCGAATTTCTCCGGTTCGTTTCCGCGCCGAAAACAGCTGGCGAGACATTCGAGATGGCAACCAATATCGACGATATAAAAACGCGCGGAAGATTTGAGCAAAACAGTTGGCGTCTGACTTCGCCACTGCAGATGAGCGTCGATTACTGGCTCTACCGCGATTACATCCAACGCTCGAAAGGGGAGTTCACCGTTGCAAAGGATCAGTACGTCCGGCTAAATACCGGCTGGTTCAGCGATCGTAGCGCGTGTTATCTCGCTGCTGGACGGCCAGTCATCACACAGGAAACTGGCTTCACTAAGAATTATGGTGGAAAAAAAGGACTTTTATCTTTTCGAACCGTGGACGAAGTCGCAGATGCCGTGAAAAGCATTAATGCCGATTACGCGAAACACTCTCGGGCGGCTCGCAATGTTGCCCGCGAATTCTTCGAAGCCGAAACGGTGCTGAAATCCGTCCTCGATCGAGCTGGAATTTAAGACAGGGAATGACGGCTGGGGAAGCCGTCGCAACTGAGCGTTGACGGCTGGGAAGCCGTCACTCCTTGTCTTTCCGGATTGAATGCACGCTCACCGTGATTTCCGACGAATCATTCCTGAGGTCGAGTTTTCGGAATTTCAAGGTTGGAATTTCAAATCAATCGAGACACCATCAGGGCATGAAAATTGTCACCGTGATTGCCCGCGTTCTTCTCGGGTTGATCTTTGTTGTGTTCGGTTCGAATGCCTTTCTGCATTTTATTCCGATGGGAGCGCCGCCGCAGGGTTTGGCCGGAGAGTATTTCCATGCCTTTGCCGAAAGCGGTCAGGTTTACGTTATCGGCGCGCTTCAAGTCATTGCCGGTGCGCTTCTCCTGATTGGACGATTTGTTCCGCTGGGACTCACAATTCTCGGTGCAATCATTGTGAATATCTGGCTGTTCCACATCTTGCTCGCACCGGCGAATTTTGAACCCGCAATCTTGGTAACCATTCTTGAATTGTTTCTGGTGTGGCGATACCGCGACGCTTTCAAAGGAATTCTGAGCCCGTGATCCAAGCCATGGCTTTACAAACCGACAAACAAACAGCTCATCTTATCGTGCGCGGCGGCGCCGCGAATTTTCAGCAGGAAATTACTGCGGGTAAACATCACTTTGTTGCGGATGAACCCGTGAATGTCGGCGGTGGCGATATCGGACCGGATCCATACGATTACTTGTTGGCGAGTCTTGGCGTGTGCACCTCAATGACGGTCGGTTTTTACGCCCGCCGAAATCATTTGCCGTTAGAAAACATCACGGTTTCACTTTGGCACTCGCGCATTCACGCAAGCGATTGCGAGGACTGCGACGCCAAGGACGGCATGGTGGACCGAATCGATGTTGAAGTGGCACTGACAGGATCTTTGACCGCAGAACAGCACACGAAGCTGATGGAGATCGCCGCAAAATGTCCTGTTCATCGGACACTGACGTCCGAGATCAACATCAGACTGCGAGAAGTTGAGAAACCGGCAATGAAGTAGCGCGACCGTCTCGGTTGCGGACATCACGCGAGTCCGCCACGGCGGATTCGTCCCGTGGCGAACCGGAGGCTCGCGCTACTTCAGATCCGTTGCTCTTCGAGATCGTACACGTCGAACCAGTGATAGACGACGCGGTTTCGAGGGATATATCGATGGATGTAATTCTCCATGTATTCCTGAAGCTCGTGCGGCAGATCACTGAGGCGCAGATCACGTTCTTTGTTGTTCCAGGCAACGATCTCCGCGCGCGGCCGCTTCTTCGCAGTTTTCTCAATCCATTCGGCGATCTCGTCGTCGGTCGCACCGCTGGCGAGCAGCGAATGGAAGTCGCCGTAACCAATCTCGGCAAAATTCAGCCAGCGCTGATCGAGCGGACAGTTGGAATGGTACCCGCCGTGCCAATCCACAAGCACAGCGCGGCATTTGTCCACCGCGCGCGCCGCCAGCACATAACCGGCCAGCGTGGTTCGTGGGCTACGCGGAAATTCTTTTCCATCCCGCAAATCACGCGCAAGCAGTTTCACTTTTTCGAGGTTCTCAGCCGCCATGTTTTGTTTCTCTTGTTTTTGCATTCCAATAATAACATTGGCTCGCGATTCTATCTCGCCGCTTTATTGCTTAATCGCAGTAGGAGCCATAACCAGGTGTCGATGAGTTGCCACTACTCCCCGGGGGAGTTCATCTTAGTATTCAAAAATTCCGGCAACTGATAACGCAGCAGATCTCCAATACCTTCGATGCTGATGTCCGCTGGTGAATAGTTGGCGAGAATTTCCGGATCGGTAGCGTAGTGGCCTTGCCTGACGAAAACCGTTGTCACACGCGAGCCCCAGAATTTTTTCACCGCGGCCAGGATACGCAGTTTGTCGTCCACCAGCACGTAATGTTCGGCTGGGTAGCGTTGCTCGACGTCATCGAGTTCTTGCTCCTTATGCACGTAAATCAGCACACGCCCGGCGACCGCATCATCCAACCCTGAGCGATTGACCTTGAGCGGCTGGAAAACGACGTCGCCGTCCGAGAGTATGACCGCGGGACCCCACTGCTGCACGTGCTCGATCGCCTTGATCGCGTCGGGGAAAAGGCGCTCAGCGAAAGGATAGTTGATGAAAAAATCAGAAACGCACAGCAGATGCGGAGCGCGCGGATGTTTGGCCCGATACCTTTGCAAAGCGCCAAGGTAATCCGCATAGCCCAGTTCCGTCCGCAGTTCCTCGAAAATGCACCAATATTCCCGGGCTCCCGCCGCGCCAATTTCGCTGACGAGGTGGCGTTGCAGATCTGCTGCCACTCTGTCGTTATCAA
Organism: Candidatus Udaeobacter sp.; assembly: GCA_036494375.1. Lineage (GTDB taxonomy): Bacteria > Verrucomicrobiota > Verrucomicrobiia > Chthoniobacterales > UBA10450 > Udaeobacter. The sequence continues at coordinate 2,832 of DASXOI010000269.1, read as the reverse complement.
CAAGAGTGTTGTCTACGTCGAACAAGAATACGACGCGAGTAAGAGAATCATCGCGTTCCTTCATTTTTCGGTAGGGCCAGGCGTTGTGCGTTTAATCGCCGAAATGCCGCATGTGCGATATGCCTAATGCAACGTGTGCGCAAAAACTTCGCGGAACGGTCTCGAGTGCTGCCCCCATGTCAGACTCGCCAATCGCTCGCTCGATTCAAAAGCTCCATTGACGCTTCATCTAATTTGAGCCTGGTCGCACCGATCAGTTCCTTTAATTGCGTCAGGTTTGTTGCGCTGGCGATGGGCGCAGTGACTGTTGGCCGCGCCATCAGCCACGCGAGCGCGACGCGCGCAGGCGTTGCATGCAGTCCCTTCGCCACCTGATCCAGCGCGTGAATAATCGTGAAGCCGCGCTCATTCATATATTTTTTCACAAAATCGCCTCGCGCCTTGTTCGCAACATCGGCCGCAGACTTATATTTACCTGTAAGAAATCCGCTTGCTAGCGAGAAATAGCTAAGGACTCCCAAGCCATTTTCGATGCATACCGGTTCGAGTGTTTTCTCGTACTCGGCGCGATCGTAAAGATTATATTCCATCTGAAGGCATTCATACCTTGGCAATCCATGCCTTCTGCTCAGCGCCATCGAACGGGAGAGCCGTTCGGCGCTGTAATTGGACGCGCCGATGGCGCGCACCTTCCCCTGCTCCATCAACCGCGCATAGGCTTGCAGCGTTTCATCCAGAGGAGTATCGGGATCATCACGATGCGACTGATAAAGATCGATGTAGTTTGTTTGCAGCCGCCTCAACGAATCTTCGGCCGCACGCATGATGTAAGCGCTTGAAAGACCTTTGCTCTGCGGACCCATCTCGAGCCCAACTTTTGTGGCGATGATGACTTTATCGCGTCTGCCACCCTGCTTGAGCCATTTGCCGATGATCGTTTCCGATTCACCACCGCTATTGCCCGGCGCGAATTTGGAATAAACGTCAGCCGTGTCGATCAGATTAAACCCGGCGGCAACGAAAGCATCGAGTAATTTGAACGACGTTCGCTCATCTACCGTCCAGCCGAAGACGTTCCCGCCGAACGCCAGCGGCGCTACCTCCAACCCCGAATTACCCAAACTATGTGTTCTCATCTTTTAGGGGGGGCCGCGATGTCCGAATCGCGCGAGTATCCTGATCAAAACGCCCGCGAGCTTGGGCGTGGATGCACATTTCGAATGCGAACACGTGCGCGCGAGACTCACAACGTGTGCGACGAACATCGTGACTTCGCCACGAGCAGTGAGTGAAGTTTGGATCGATGAGATCGATCGTCGCACCTGGTTTCTGCTTTTGGGACCAGGCACCAAACAGACTGATGCACTAGTTTCACCATGCGCCGAAGCCTGCGCGCTTTGGAATGCCGCAGATGTCGGGGCCTTGTCGCCGACGTCCACGCACTTAAAATTCAGCGCATCGTTCAGCTTGAACCTGAACAAGAATCACTAGATAAAAAGAGGATCAAAATGAAAAGCGATAAACTAAATGGAAAAGTTGCGGTAGTAACTGGTGCGTCGAAGGGAATCGGCGCGGGGATTGCGAAAGAGTTCGCAGAGGCGGGCGCCGCCGTAGTCGTGAACTACGCGTCCTCGAAAACGGATGCGGACAAAGTGGTCAATGAAATCACGAAGCGCGGCGGGAAAGCGGTCGCGGTTCAAGGAAGCGTCACGAAGAAGGACGATGTCGAAAAGCTTTTTTCCGCAGCGGAGAAAGCTTTTGGGAAGCTCGACATCCTGGTTAATAACGCCGGCGTTTACGAATTCGTTCCACTCGAAGACGTCACCGAGCAGCAATTCCACAAAATGTTTGATACAAACGTCCTCGGAATGCTTCTCGCCACTCAAGAAGCACTCAAGCATTTCAACGCCGACGGCGGCAGCATCATTAATATCGGTTCGCTAGCCAGTTCCCTGACTCCGCCGACTGCGGTAGTTTACAACGCAACGAAGGGCGCGGTCGACGCAATCACGCGGACGCTGGCGAAGGAACTCGGTCCACGCAAAATCCGCGTAAACGCGATCAAGCCCGGCATGGTGATTACGGACGGAGTGATTACCGGCGGATTTCATGAAAGCGACTTCCGAACCATGATGGAATCGCAAACACCGCTCGGTCGTGTCGGTCAGACGGACGATATCGCGCCTGCTGCCGTATTCTTCGCTTCAGACGATTCAAAATGGATCACCGGAGAAACGCTGCTTATCGCAGGTGGTCTGCGTTAACTAGTGCCTAACAACAACCCTAACTAAAAGGAAATATATTATGCCATACATAACTGTCGGGAAAGAAAACGGAGCTAACATCGACATCTATTATAAAGATTGGGGCAAAGGACAGCCCATCGTCTTCAGTCACGGCTGGCCGCTATCGGCGGATGACTGGGACAATCAAATGATGTTCTTTTTAGGTCACGGCTATCGCGTGATTGCGACTGATCGGCGCGGACACGGCCGCTCGACTCAAACCGACGGTGGACACGACATGGACCACTATGCCGACGATCTGAAGGCCGTCACCGATCATCTCAACCTGAAAGATGCGATTCACGTCGGCCATTCGACCGGCGGCGGTCAGGTGGTGCATTATCTCGCCCGTCATGGCGACCAGGACGTGGCGAAGGCTGCGCTGATCAGCGCAGTGCCGCCTCTGATGGTCAAAACCTCAGCGAATCCGTTAGGCCTGCCCAAATCAGTCTTCGACGATCTCCAAGCCCAGCTCGCCGCGAACCGGGCCAAGTTCTATTACGACCTGCCGGCCGGCCCGTTCTACGGCTTCAACCGTCCCGGCGTG
>DASXOI010000268.1:0-2582 GCA_036494375.1 Candidatus Udaeobacter sp. | reverse complement strand
TGGTGGGTCGAACTTTCGATTTACGCTTCGCTGCCGCTGTTTCACCTGCATACTTTTATCGCGCTGACCATCGTGCTGGTTGTCGGATTGTTTTTTGAACGCGCAACCGAAATCAAATTTATCGTTAATCTGGTTCGCAATGAAGGCATGGCTGGCATCGGTCGCTTGATTTCGCATCCGAAGATGTGGCCAGAAATTTTCCGCGGCGCGCCGATTCGCAGACATGCTGCCGCCCTGCTGATCGCGGCTTTCATCCCGGCGACGTTTTTTGTGTGGCTAACTACCGATCAGTTCCGCGCGGCATCGGTGCTAAAATGGCATCCCGGATGGGCTCAGGATTCGACCGAATTCGCGGCGCCTTTCTTCCGGCTTGGGCCGAAGGATTGGGGATCTTCGACGGGGCCTGGTCTGCTGTTGCAAAAAACATGGAACGGCGTCATCGCTCCATTTTTCCAATTTTGGCTTCCCAACTTCGGTTTATGGGTGCCGTTGGCATTGGTGCTTGTTGGGTTGTGCGCCTGGCGTATTTGGAAGGGCAAGTGGCGTTGGGGCGACAGGCCGCCACCGGATATCGCTTTCGTGATCGCGGCAGTCGTGATTTTCGCCTTCGGCTATTTCGTTCAAACCGCCCCGTGGGAATGGGACAATCTCAAGCTCATGATTTGGGGCTATTTTCTTATCCTGCCTTTTCTGTGGAGCGACATCATTGGGCGCTGGGTCTTTCCGGAACGCGCCGTTATGTGTCTACTGCTGTTCGGTTCGGGATTTGTCACGCTACTTGGCGGACTGTCAGCCGGACATCCGGGCTTTGGATTAATTGAACGAGCCAGGCTCGATCACATCGGCACAGCACTTCGGCCGTTGCCGATGGACGCCCGATTTGCGACTTTTCCTACGTTCAATCAACCAATTTTGCTGCAGGGCCGCAAAGCTGTGCTGGGCTACCCTGGTCACTTGTGGACCGAAGGATTCGATTACGGTAAGACCAATGATCAGCTAACAACCTTAATGAACGGCGCAGCAAACTGGCGTGACGTCGCGAAAGCATTAAACGTGCACTATATCTTTTGGGGGCAGGACGAAAAAACAAACTACCAATCAAGCAGCCGTCCCTGGGAAGCCTCGGCGTTTCTTGTCGCCTCCGGTGATTGGGGCGCAATTTACGATGTGACCAAGCCAGCTCCTCAGCACTGAGGCGGGAGCGTTCCTGAACGCCGGGCGGCTCTTGGAGTTGCCATCTTTCGTCGCACACGAAACGGATGCGCGAGGAAAACAAAATAAATGGCGTTCAGAAAATCTGTCAGGCTCGAAGCGGGACTTGTTAGGCGCAGCGGGCCGCTGCGCAACCCGGCAAGAACGTTCTCGACTGTGAGCGCTCGCGGCATTCGCATACTCGTGTAGTGGCGGCCAAAGGCGTGCAGCCGATGCGCATCGGAGGTGGCGATCATTGGCTTGCCAAATCGGGTTGCGACTCGTTTTGCCCGCCGATTCGGATTGAACGGACCGAAATGAAAATGACAAAACTCAATTGCGTCAAAACAATCGATCTCGGTGAACAGCCGCGATCCGATTGAACCGCCGACAACGTAGAACGGGTGCGGCGCAATAGTGAAAATAGAATTCCCTCGGCGCGCCCGGAGTCGCCGCAAGTCATCGAAACTTTTTACCTGCGCGATCTCTTCCGCGGTGACATTTAACACAATCACGTCTGCGCCAAGCAAACGCACTTCCGCAGCGGGAATCAGCAGAATTCCCATTGCCTTCGCGTCAGCGAACACTTCTTTTCGATCAAAGACAGCATCGTGCAGGGTGATCGCGAGGACGCGAAATCCAAACGAGCGCGCCCGTTCCAATAATTGGTGGGCCGAAAAATCCACGGCGTCTTTCGGATCATCGAGAGTGTGAATGTGCAGATCGATCTTGATCCATTCACTTTCGTCACTCGTGCTCATGCTCCTGCTATTCTCGTTTGTGAAACGTAGTCGCGAATGATTCGAATTTCACACACGGAGCGGAAGCACGACTTGCAAGCAGTTGTCGTATGCGGAAACTTTAGCCGCGCGCGTCTAGATGCTCGGGTGGTGGAATGGCAGACACGTACGTTTGAGGGGCGTATGCCGAAAGGCATGGGGGTTCAAGTCCCCCCCCGAGCACAATCTTCTGCGACGCCCGCTTCAATGCGCGGTCAATTAGAACTTTTCGTATCACATCTCGTCCGATAGGATTTCGAACAACATGGAATCGCTTTATCTCATCGGCCTCGCGGTACTGGCGTTATTGGCATTTGTGCTCGCGGTTGTTCTTTTCAATTTCTTTGGTCTCTGGTTGCGCGCACGAATCGCGAATGCGCCGGTGAGTCTCGGCAAAATGGTCGGGATGCGGCTCCGGAAAGTGCCAGTCGGGATGATCGTCGATAACCGGATCACCGCGGTAAAAGCTGGCATCGAGATTCCCAGTGACCCGCTCGAGGCGCATTACCTGGCCGGCGGCGACGTTAATCAGGTCATCCTCGCTTTAATCGCAGCCGACAAGGCCGGCATTTCACTCGATTTCAACCGTGCCTGCGCCATCGATCTTGCTAC
>DASXOI010000267.1:0-9268 GCA_036494375.1 Candidatus Udaeobacter sp. | reverse complement strand
GGCGCAGAAACAGGTCGCACTGGCCGAGGCACTTCCCATCGTCCAAACCGCTGACCTTCGACGCGGAAACGAATCTCAAATGTGCTATCGAACACGGATGTTGCCGAGTTGCTTGCTCAGCAGGCAGAAACCGAGACAGGCGTTCGTGTGCGCGCGTTTCGTCGAGCCGCGCGCAGCGCGTTTCTGTGGCCGGAAGAAGCATCGGATCTTGTCGCGCAGAACCGGTCATTGACTGAGCTGCGCGGCATTGGCCCATTTATCGAGAAACAAATTCGGCAGTGGATCGAGAAGCAGCAGCCATCGAAAACGGTACCTGCCATTCGTCGAGATTTTCTCTCCCTCGCTGACGCACGACGACTACTCGCGACGCGACCCGACTGGTCCGGGAAGTTGCAGGGCGATTTGCAGATGCACACCGACTGGAGCGATGGATCCGGCACAGTCGAGGAAATGGCCGATGCCGCTGCGAACCGTTCCTATGCGTACATCGCCATTACCGATCACTCCAAAACATTGAAGATTGCCGGCGGAATCGACGAGGACTCCTTGAAACGTCAGGGAGTGGAAATAGCAGAGGTCAACGCGGCACGGTCAAAATCGGCCCCGCACGTGACTGTCCTTCGCTCGACCGAAATGAATCTGAACCCGCGCGGCGAAGGCGACATGTCGCCCGACTCTCTGCGATCTTTGGATCTTGTTCTCGGCTCGTTTCATTCGGCCTTACGTACTATTGAAGATCAAACCGATCGTTATCTCGCAGCGGTGCGCAATCCAGACGTTCACATCCTCGGTCACCCGCGCGGTCGTATTTACAACTTTCGATTGGGATTGAAAGCCGATTGGCCGCGCGTGTTCGCAGAAGCCACCCGGCTCGATAAGGCGCTGGAAATTGATAGTTATCCGGACCGGCAGGACTTGAACGTTGCGTTACTCAAAATCGCGCGCGCTCACGGAACGCGTATCTCGCTCGGCACCGATGCTCATCACCCGTGGCAACTGGACTTTATTGAGCTGGGCTTGGCTGCGGCGCTCCGCGCAAAGATTCCGGCCGATCGCATCCTCAACTTCATGCCTGTCCTTGAGTTGAAGGCTTGGGCAAACTGCGTACGTGACCGCACCACCCAAAAGACAAAGATAGCGTAACCGTCTCGGTTGCGCCCTCGGGTTCGTTGGCAAGCGGGACGCTTGCGCTACCTTGTACATCTAATTCACTCCAAAGCGATGATCATACATGGTTCTGGTGTGCAGCGGACATCTCGGCAGAGCGCGCCATACGATTCAAAGTGAGGGAGAATGGAGGCGCACGAGAAGGAGCAGCAAAAGCCGGGTAGATTAGCGGGAGTTGTGGAGCGCAATGTCCGCTCTTTAGTGGCGCGACGACAGCAGTCGGAACAGCAGAAAGATTTCCAACAGCGCATCGCTGATGCGATTACACGTTTTACCGGCAGCATGCGTTTCGTTTACATGCATGCGCTGGTTTATGGAACATGGATCATCATCAACCTTCCGGTCACGCCCACGCCGAAATTTGATCCTAATTTCGTGATCCTGGCGATGGTCGCATCGGTAGAGGCCATATTTCTGACCACATTCGTGCTGATGACCCAAAATCGAATGGGCCAGGAAGCGGAGCGGCGCGCCGAATTGGACCTGCAGATCAGCCTGCTAGCCGAACACGAAGTGACGCGCCTGATCACATTGGTCAAAGCAATCGGTGAAAAACTCGACATTGAAGCTTCAAAGGACCCTGAACTGCCTGAATTACAGCAAGACGTCGAACCCGAAAAAGTGCTCGATGTCATGGAACACACCGGAGCTACGGCCCGCGAATTCTGATTACTGCTACCGTTGCAGAAGCAACTCCCGGCTGGCAAGGTTGCCGTTCACGAGCCGGACTCGTACGGCTGCCTCGTATAATTCAATCCAACTCGCTGACGCCGGATCAATTTCGATGCGCAAAAAAAGGTCGAGATGCACCCCCAGAAAATGCGCGAGCACCGCGCGGATAATATCGGCGTGTGTAAAAATCGTTACGAAGCTGTGTCGGGTGCGCAGCTCGGAAACTTTTCCGACGGCGCGGGCTTGCACTGCGACCATCGATTCTCCGCCGGGTGCAACTCCGCCGCTTCGAAAGGAATTCCATTGCTGCCACTCTGGAACATCTTTGAGCTCAGCCACTGTGCGATTTGTCCACACCCCAACGTCAATTTCGTTGAATTCCTCCGCGCTTCGCATTGGCAATCCCAATTTTGCCGCCAGCGGCCCTGCAGTCTCGCAGGCGCGCTCCAGAGGGCTGCAATAAATCGCGTCGATGGGGAGCGCCGCCAATCGCTCGGCGATTTGTTCCGCTTGTTGTCTGCCCAACGCGTTCAGATGCACGTCCGGCTGCCGTCCACAGATGACGCCCGTTGTTAGAAGATCGTGCGCTCCGTGTCTAACGAATAGAAACTGGGTCATTACACCCGTGCGGCGGCTTGCCAGCTACCGAGAACTGCCCCCTTGGAAAAGCGTCCCTCCTTCGGCGCGTATCGACTTGTCATTTGCGCGCAAAACTCAGCAAATTCCTGTGGTAGCAGCGGCGGGCTTGTGTAGTGCGGCGCAATGCCACGGTGTTCCGGAGTAAAACAAAACGTGAGTGTTACTTCGAATTCTTCGAGCGCATTCATCTGGCGATCGAACCAATCCTCCGCGTTCGGGCGAAAACTGTCGGCCCAACTTAGACCTGTGCGCAGATGTTTTACGCCGAGTCTGCGCATCCAATCCACCGCATCATCAAGGCGATGATCTTCGAAGTGAAACCACTGACAGATACCGAGGTCAGGCGTGTATTCGGGAAAATGTCGCAACGCGAGTTTCGGCGTCCCGTCTTCGCGCAGTAGTCCCATGTGAAAATGCCGGTAGTACGATGACCCTTCTGCTTCGCGATGCCGTGTCGTCGCCGGCCATGCACGTGGGAGATCGTAAAGCGAATACCAGTGAATGCGCGCCACGCGTCCCATCAACAGCTCGGCTGTTCGGCGCAACCCAAATTCCTGCACCTCTTCTGCGCCGAAACTCGAGATCCCAACCTCCGAAATCCAGACGGGTAGGTCAGTCACAGCTTCGATTTCGCGGACCCGCTGCGGCCATTCGTGTATTGGCCAATGATTCCAATCCAGCGGAAATCCGTGTAATGCGACCACGTCGAAATGGTCGAGCACGCCAAAATCTTTCATGCGCTGAATGAACTTTGGATCGATGGGCGAAATGCCGCCAAAGGCCCGGAGCACGTGCGGATTTACGCCGGCGACCGCATCCGCCGCTGCGACCGCCATTTCCGAAAACATTTTCCATTCAGGATCAATTTCGAAATCCCAATGGGATTTGTTATTCGGCTCGTTCCAAATCATTACAGCCTCAATCATGGCTTCGCCTCATTGAATCGTTGCAGCGTTGAATCGTTAAAATTAAATTGTAACGAATCACGTTGCCGTTGATTATTCATAATCATCGCGACGAATGGACGCGTAGATCGGGCGCGGTTCGTCCGGCAGCGGTCGGTATTGGCAAACAAATACTTCTGTCTCAGGATGCTCGCGGATTTCAAATCCGGCACTGCGCAGCATCGCTTCAACAGCGGCGCGGTTGGGGATCCACCAATTCGTCGGATCGCCGGCGTAACGCTTTTCAACGAAATACATTTTAGGAAAATCCGGGCGCTCGAACACGTCCGTTTCCCAAAATTCGTAGTCTTCCTCAACCAGCTCGACCGTTTCGCTTCCGCGTTGCAATGATTGAAACACAAACAGATCGCGAGCGACATGCTCGTGAATGAGATCGAGCGCGAGCAGCGGATGGCGCAGATGATAAAAAACTCCGAGAAATAAAACGACGTCGAATTGTTCGTCGAGTTTGTGAACGTCGTAGACAGAAAGTTTTCGATATTCGATATCAAATCCGAGCGCGCCCGCGGCAAACCGCGCCTGAGCGAGATAGCGGTCATCGAAATCGACGCCGAGGACGCGCTCTGCGCCACGGCGTTTCATTTCAATACTGTAAAATCCGCCATTGCAGCCGATGTCGAGAACCGTTTTGCCACGCAAATCCGCAGGAATAGCAGTATGAAAGCGTTCCCATTTTACACGTGGGTAATCGCCTAAAAAATGATCGGGCGCAGTTTGCACACCACCGATCCCGATGTTGTGAAACCAATCGCCCAGTGCGCGGATTTGTTGTGCCAATTGACCGCGTTCGGTTTCGAGTTCGGCAACCTGCGCGCTCATGCCACTGCGTGTTCCGGTTGATTGCGCTCAGGAGTTTCGTGGCTCAGCAGATTCATCGCCTCGCGATAGCCGTGAAGCGTACCTACATCGACGTATGACTCGCCGGCGCGAATTCCAATCGCATTGCCGCCACGCGCCAGCCATGCGTTGATTAGCGTGCCGATGTATTCATCCTTGCGAGTTCGGTTCAGCCATAGCGCGTGCAATTCATGCAACGTTGCACCTGGCATTTTGAACGCGCCCCAGATCCAATTGGACGACGCGTCCTGCTGTTTCACCTGGATCTCCAAAAGATGCCCGTCGTCTGTTGTACGTACGGCATCGAAAAACTGCGGCTGCTCGACTGGGAAAAGCAGGAATGACAATCGATCGTCAGGCAACGCACAGAGCGCGTCTTCTGGAAACCAGATCGTGTCGGGCAATCCGATGCACACCGGTTCGTTTGGAGCGATCAGCGGCGCGGCTTGAAAGATCGCGTCGCATAACCCACTCGCATGCGGTTGCACCACGAAACTAATCGTCACCGAATCGAGTTGGCCGCCGCCGTAATATTCCAGAATGTCTGATTTTCCCGGGGCGATGACGAAACACAGCTTCTTGGCGCCTCCAACTATCATTCTATCAACCAGGTACTCGCTAATTGCTCGCGGGCGTTCGACCGCGCCATCGACTCTGCCGCCGACGGGAAGCAATTCCTTCGAGAACGCGAGCGGTTGAATTCGCGTCCCTGAACCGGCTGCTGGAATGATGCCCCACATGTGATTGTCGATTTTAAGTTGTCGATTCCCGATTTATGCCGTGGCCATTTCGCGGACGTGAACGCGCTCGATGATTTGCTCGAATTGAATTGCACGCTGGGCGCCGGTGTGTTCTGCGAGGACGCGCGCGCGCGCCGCGCGCGCGATTAGGCTGAGTTGCGCATCGTCTGATTGCAAGGCGTCAAGAACGTCCTCGGCGCAAGTGGCGATGAAAATTTCGGAGTCACGGGCGAAGAATTCATCAAGCCCTTCCCACCAATCGCTGATGATAGGCGCGCCGCATGCCGCCGCTTCGAACAAACGGCCTGACGGACACCAGCCCATCTCACGCATCGCGGAACGCGTGACGTTCAGTGTCAGCCGCGAAGAAGAAAAAAAGCTCGGATGCTCAGCCGGCGGAAGATGTTGAACAAAGAAAATATTTTTCGTCCACGGGAACTCGCCCGGGTATTGCGCGCCGCCCATCACAAAACGCATATCCGGCACGCGGCGGGCAGGCTCGATGAACAATTCTTGCAATGCGTGTTGTCGATCTTGCGAGTACGTGCCGAGGTAAGAAAGCGCCGCGCGGTACATTTCCTCCGGTGCGACGCGACGATGCACGTCCGGATCGACACTGCCGTACAGCGGCGCGACTTCTTTTGCGCCCAGCTCGAGCTTGAGCGCATCCAGCGCCGCTCCGCCTGTGAAACTCAGCACCACATCGAACTCGCCGAGACCGGTGGGATGAATGTACGGCACGATTTCGCCTGCGCGCAGCCGCGCGATGGTGACAGGCGCATCAAGATCATAGAAGACGCGAATTGCCGGCGAATGCCAAACCAACTCAGAAGCCGCAATGGCGTCCGGACAATATGACGTAACGATCCCCACATCTGCTTCGCGTAATTCCCGCTCGGCGATATCGCGTATTTCACTCCACGATTCGTACAGCCGGAATGTTCCACCATCGATGGCTGATAAATCGCGATGAGCAGCGTAATACGGCACGTCGCGCTCAAAGAAAACGACGTCGTGTCCGCGCCCGATGAGTTGCCGGCAAAGCGAGCGCCACACAGTCGCGTGCCCATTTCCCCACGAAGAACTAATCGTTAGGCCAAAGATAACGATTTTCATGGAGCGTGGTGTCCGTTTTGTTTGGGGAGCGCACGCCTGGGGCGTGCTGGTTGCGGCATTTTGCCGCAACGAACTTTTGACCCGCGCTGTTTTGATTTGGAGGATCGACTTCCGTTCTGCGTTTCAAGGAGAGTTCGCGATGGCAGAATGCCATCGCCAGCACGCTGCAAGCGTGCGCTCCCCGGAAGATGGCCGTTCACCGCTGCTGGCGATATCGGATCGCCGCCTTGTATAAATGCTTCGGTCAACGCGCGCGCTTTCTCGTCGGTGAACTGCTGCGGCGGCGTTTTCATAAAATAGCTGGATGGTTCCACGAGTGCGCCGCCGAAACCGCGATCGAGCGCGAGTTTGGCGCAACGAATGGCATCAATCACCACGCCAGCCGAGTTGGGTGAATCCCAAACTTCGAGCTTCAGTTCGCAGTTGAGCGGCACCTCACCGAATGTTGTGCCTTCCATCCGGATGTAGCAGCATTTGCGATCTGTCATCCACGGCACGTAATCGCTCGGACCGATGTGCACGTCCGAAGCCGGCATTGGATGCCCAAGCTGCGACGTCACCGCCTGGGTTTTGGAGATTTTTTTTGATTCCAGCCGGTCGCGTTCGAGCATGTTTAGAAAGTCGGTGTTGCCGCCGAAGTTGAGCTGATAAGTGCGATCCAACCGAACACCGCGCTCGCGAAAGAGGTTTGTCAGCACACGATGCGCGATCGTTGCGCCTACTTGCGATTTGATGTCATCGCCGATAATCGGCAGTCCGCGCTCTTTAAAGCGCCGTTGCCAATATTTTTGAGAAGCAATGAAAACCGGGATGCAATTCACAAAAGCGCAACCGGCTTCGAGAATTTGCTCGACGTACCATTTCGTCGCCATTTCGGAACCGACAGGCAAATACGAGACCACGACGTCGGTGTGAGTTTTTCTGAGGATGCCGATAATATCGTCCGTCGGGCCTGGCGCTTTCTTAATGACTTGCTTGAGATATTTGCCCAGCCCGTCGTGCGTCATTCCGCGACGCACTTTGACATCCAGCCGCGGGACCTCCGCAAAACGAACGGTGTTATTTGGCTCGGCGAACACGGCCTCGCCCAAATCGCAGCCAACTTTTGTCGCATCGATGTCGAACGCAGCCGAGAACTCAATATCACGCACACGATAGCCGCCAAGGTTTACGTGCATTAATCCCGGCACGAATTGATCCTCAGTCGCGTCGCGATAAAATTGGACGCCCTGCACGAGCGAAGACGCACAATTCCCAACGCCAATTATGCCGACGCGTATTTTTCCTGAGCCGTTCCTTTTCATAAAACTACCTCCTGCTTGTTCAGTTCGCGCGCCGCCACATTGGCTGTCGTGCTGGCAGCATATTTTCCTCGCGCAGCGGCGATGATCGTTTCGAGTTCTGCGGCGCGATGAGCAGATGTGTGCTCGCGCAGCACGCGCTCGCGCGCGCGTGAGCCGATATCGCGCACGGCATCTTCGGGAATTTCCTGTAAAATCTCCAATACTTCGCAGGCATTCTTTGCGACGAAAATTTCCTCGTCAGAGCGAAACAACGCGTGCAGGCCGGGCCAATCATCGCTGATGATCGGTGCGGCGCATGCCGCCGCTTCAAACAGGCGCACACTGGGCGAAAACCCCGCGCGCACCATGGCGGCACGGGTGACGTTAAGTGTGAACCGCTGGGAATTGTAAAACGCGCGGTGCTTTACCGGCGAGAGGTGCGTGATTCGCTCGACATTTGCGGGCCAGCGAATTCCTTTCGGATACTGCGGCCCAGCGACGACAAATCGCCCCGCAGGCCACATCGTTGCCGGCGCGAGGAGAAGCGAATTCAGTTTCTGTTGCCGGTCCTCGCCAAACGTTCCGAGATAACCAAGCGCCCACTTCTTCCGCCGCGATTCAGGGAAATATTCCGTGGCATCAACAGAACAATATAGCGCCCGTGCCATCGGCGAGCCGTACTCCTCTTCGAGCAATTCCAGCGTCGGCCCGCCGGTGAACGACAGATAGATGTCGTATAGCGCGATGAGATCGGCCGAAAGATAATCGCATTCGTCAACCGCGATCTTCTCCAGCGTGATTGGTGTATCGATGTCGTAGAACGCTGTCACGCCGGACGCGGCACGGGTCACCCATTCGCCTACGGTTTTCCCCTCCGGAACAAACGAGCCAACGATTACGCAATCAGCGCTGTCAACTTGTTCCGCAAAACGTCTCTTCAGTTCAGGAACGCTTCGATAAATTTCTGTGCGGCCGAATGGCGGCTGCGGCATGTCACGATTGGCTGCATACCACGGCTGGTCGCGTTCCAGAAACAGCACCTTGTGTCCGAGGCGAACAAGTTCGCGCACCAGGCTGCGGTACGTCGTCGCATGTCCATTCCCCCATGAAGACGTGATCGACAGGCCGAGAATGACGATTTTCATACCAGCGCGCCCTCCAGAATCTCATCGAGCTGCGCCGCCCGTTGCGCGTAAGTATGCTGGGCCAGAACCCGCCGATACGCCGCCTGGCCAATTTCCCGAGCGCGCTCCGTTGTAAGATCGACAAGATGCGCGGCGACTTCGTCTCCGCTGTGCGCGACCAGAATTTCTTCGCCCGGCTCAAAAAACTTTTCGATGCCTTGCCAGGCGTCTGTAATCAGACAAGCCGCGGCCCCTGCGGCTTCGAACACGCGGGTGGCCGGTGAAAATCCATAGCGCGCCATGCTCGCTCGCGAAATGTTCAACACTGCGCGCGGCGTGCAGTTGAACGCATTGTGATCGGTCGTGTAAACATGACCAAGATTCCTCACATTCGGCGGCAGTGGCTTCGTGTCCCAGCCGATGCCGCCCAGCAGAAATTTCCGATCGGGCAGTTGCTCAGCTGCGTCCAGAAAGAATTGCTCCACGCGCACTTCTCGATCGGGCAACCTGTGACCAAGGAAGCCGAGATCGGCCTGAAATCGCGAATCGGACGCAACAGGATGATGCGTTTCAGGATCAAGTCCGTTGTAGATCGGAACGCACAGTCGCGCACCTAACGACTCGTAACCGCGCACGACGGGCGGCCCGCCGCCATAAGTGAAGATGAAGTCATATCGCGGAATTAATTCGCGAAACGGGTCTTTGGGGTTGTTTGCCACACGCTC
>DASXOI010000266.1:0-1704 GCA_036494375.1 Candidatus Udaeobacter sp. | reverse complement strand
CGCCGCTTCGCGTCAACCCGACGAGTACACCAGACGAATTCGAGGCCGAACGCCTCCGCGTACAGAAGGCGATGATGTCGCTGGTTGAAATGCATTGAGTCTTCGTCATCCTGAGCGCAGCGAAGCGAGGTCGAAGGATCCCGTGAATCCAGCTTTTGGTTTTGCAACGGGATTCCTCGACTACGCTCGGAATGACAAATACACCTATGCCAAAACTTATCGATGGCCGCGTTGTCGCGGAAAAAGTTTACGGTGATCTTCGCAGTGATATTGAAGAACTGAAAGCGCGAGGAGTGACGCCCGGCCTCGCTGTCCTCCTAGTCGGAGACAATCCGGCTTCGCGCGCTTACGTGCGTTCGAAAGACAAAATGTGTCGCGAGCTTGGCTTGCACTCTGTGAAGCTGGAGCTGCCCGCTTCAACTACACAGACTGAATTACTGGCGCGCGTCGAACAATTGAACCGCGATCCGACTATTCATGGCATTCTCGTTCAGTCGCCGCCGCCCGAGCATATCGACGAAGCAGCAATCGTGCGCGCGCTGGACCCGCGAAAGGACGTAGACGGATTTCACCCGGAAAATGTCGCAAAGCTCGTGCTCGAAGACCCGAGTGGGTTTGTGCCATGCACACCGCTCGGGGTGCAACGTGTGCTTCTGGATAGTGATATCGAGATTGGCGGCGCTCACGTTGTGGTCCTCGGCCGGAGCATGATCGTTGGCAAACCCTTGGCACTGCTGCTGATGCAGAAAAACGAAAATGGCAACGCGACGGTGACCGTGGTGCATTCGCGCAGCCGCAATCTCGTGCAGATTACGCGTTCGGCCGATATTGTTGTTGCCGCCATTGGACGAGCAGAATTTCTGAAAGCCGATCACATTCGCGAAGGCGCTGTCGTCATTGACGTTGGAATTAATCGTGTCGAAGACGCGGCAAAGGAGCGTGGCTACCGGCTAGTCGGCGACGTTGCATTTGATGAGGTGTCAAAGAAGGCAAGCGCGATTACACCCGTGCCCGGGGGCGTTGGGCCAATGACGATCGCCATGTTAATGGCGAATACGGTAAAAGCGGCGAGGCAAGCGCTCTGAACTGGCATCCCGAGCGAAGTGGAGGGATCCCGCGGCTTGATCGTTCGGCTGTTCCGCGGGATTCCTCGACTACGCTTCGTTCCGCTCGGAATGACGACTTGTCGGAGAAACAATTTTTCCGGTGAGCAGTCTGTAGGGGAAGCTGACCGCTTCCCCATGACGCGGCCACACGGCAAACTGTCAGTTTCCCCTACAGTTTTTCAACGATCTTCGCGGTCAGAAATTTCATGATTTGGGGATGAATTCGCGCGGCATCAACAAATAGCGAGCCGACTTGCGGCCGCAGGACCGCCTCGCGTGCCAGGCGATTAATCCATAAACGTCCGCGATACATTTGGGCGTAAGCGCTACTGAACTCGCCCAAAACCGAGTTCCGCTCATCGCCGCGAAGAATTTTCGCGACCGCGTTCGCCGCTAGTTCGCCCGAGCGCAGCGCGTAGTAAATTCCTTCGCCTGTGAACGGTTCGACCACTCGCGCGGCGTCCCCGACGAAGAAAAGATTCTCATGAGCGGCAGGAACTGGCGACCGCGTTAACGGCGTGATCGTACGCCAGCTTTGATCGGCGGACAGTTGAAATTGGCGTTCCGCCCAGCGACGTAATTTCGAAATTGTCGGTGG